>USLO01000123.1 GCA_900555515.1 uncultured Collinsella sp. | reverse complement strand
TCGAAAGTTTTTGCCGAGTGCCTATAATAAATACCGCATGTTACGTGCATAGAAGGAGGAATGGGAGGAAACGTGGCTGAGAACCTAAGCAACCAGTCTGTACCCGAAGCCGCGGCGCGCGTCGCTGCCGTGGTCAACCGCCTCGTTAACCGAATCGGCTCGAATGCCGAGTCCAGGGAGCGTCTCGCCGAGATCGAGATTCCCGAGGAGCTGCGCGATGATCTGGCGCTGTTCCTGCGCCTGGAGCGCCGTGTGCTTAGCGAGTATGATCCCGAGATCGCGGACCTGTTCGACAAGATTTTGACAGCCGAGTTTGTGGCCAATGCTGGCAACCCCGGTAGCCGCGCTGCCGACGAGTCCGTTGACGAACAGGGCGTGCCCACTGCCGACGAGCCCACCGCCGTGGCGTTTCGCGAAGTCGTCGATCTGATTGACAGCCTGCCGCTTGATAAGCAGCAGGTCATCGTTCGCGCCTTTACGAGCTTCTTCCACTTGGCAAACCTGTCGGAGGAGAACTACCGTGTGGCGCAGCTGCGCGAGCGCGAGGCCGGCGCATCGACCGATACCGAGGTCGATCCCGCCAACGAACTCACCGTCGCCTATCACCAGTTGGTAAACGAGATGGGCGTCGAGGGTGCCAATGAGCTGCTCGGCAAGCTCGAGTTCCACCCTGTCTTTACCGCACATCCCACCGAGGCCCGTCGTAAGGCCGTCGAGGGCAAGATTCGCCGTATCTCCAACCTGCTGGAGGAGCGTCCGCGTTTGGGCGGCTCCGACCTGGTGGAGAACGAGCGCCATATGCTGCAGGAGATCGACGCCCTGGTGCGTACGAGCCCCATCGCGCTCAAGAAGCCCACGCCGGTCGAGGAAGCCGATACCATCATCGACATCTTTGATAACACGCTGTTCGACGTTATCCCCGTCATCTATCGTCGTTTTGACGACTGGGTGCTGGGCGACAAGGCCGGTACCGTGCCGCCGCTGTGCCCGGCGTTCTTCCATCCCGGCAGCTGGATCGGTTCCGACCGCGACGGTAACCCCAACGTCACCGCCAAGGTGAGCCGTGAGGTCGCCGCCAAGTACTTTACCCACATGGTGCTCAAGCTCGAGGACAAGTGCCGCCGCATCGGCCGCAACCTCACGCTCGAGGCCACCTACAGCAAGCCGTCTGCCGAGCTCATCAACCTGTGGAACCATCAGGTCGAGATGAGCCCTCGTTACACGGCCCGCGCCGAGCTGATCTCCGAGCACGAGCCTCATCGCGCCGTCATGCTCGTCATGGCCGACCGCCTGAACGCCACCGTGCGTCGTATCACCGACACCATGTACCACAGCGCCGATGAGTTCCTGGATGACCTGCGCGTCGTCCAGCGCTCGCTGGCCGCCTGCGGAGCCGTCCGTGCTGCTTACGGCCCGGTCCAGACCATCATCTGGCAGGTCGAGTCCTTCGGCTTCCACATGGTCGAGATGGAGTTCCGTCAGCACTCCGTGGTGCACGCCCGCGCCCTCAAGGATATCCACGAGAACGGTATCCATGGCGATCTGCAGCCTATGACGCGCGAGGTCATCGATACCTTCCGCGCTATCGGCTCCATCCAAAAGCGCTACGGCAAGAAGATGGCGCACCGCTATATCATCTCGTTTACCAAGAGCGCCCAGCATGTGGCTGACGTCTTTGAGCTTGCCCACCTGTCCTTTGCACACGAGGAGGATGTCCCCGAGCTCGACGTGATCCCGCTGTTCGAGCAGCTCGAGGACCTCGAGGGCTGCGTCGACGTGCTCGACCAGATGCTTACGCTGCCCGTGGTGCAAAAGCGCCTTGCCCAGACCAACCGCCGCATGGAGGTCATGCTGGGCTATTCCGACTCCTCTAAGGATGCCGGTCCTACCACGGCCATGCTCGCGCTGCACTCCGCGCAGGAGCGCATCGCCAAGTGGGCCGAGAAGAACGATATCGACCTGGTGCTCATGCACGGCCGCGGCGGTGCCGTGGGCCGTGGCGGCGGCCCGGCCAACAAGGCCGTGCTGGCGCAGCCCAAGGGTTCGGTCAACTGCTTCTTTAAGCTCACCGAGCAGGGCGAGGTCATCTTTGCCCGTTACGGCAACCGCACGCTGGCTCAGCGTCATGTTGAGTCCGTTGCCGCCGCAACGCTTTTGCAGTCGGCCCCGAGTGTCGAGAAGACCAACACCGAGACCACGCAGAAGTTCTGGGATATGGCCGAGAAGCTCAACGCCGCAAGCCACGAGCGCTATCTGGACCTGCTGAACACCGAGGACTTTACACCGTGGTTCTCGACCGTGACGCCGCTGACCGAGGTCGGTCTGCTGCCGATCGGCTCGCGTCCCGCCAAGCGCGGCTTGGGTGCCAAGTCGCTCGACGACCTGCGTACCATCCCGTGGATCTTCAGCTGGAGCCAGGCGCGCATTAACCTGGCCGCTTGGTACGGTCTGGGCACCGCCTGCGAGCAGCTTGGCGATCTTGACCAGCTCAAGGCTGCCTACCAGGAGTGGCCGTTCTTCCGCACCTTTATTGACAACATCGAGATGTCGATCGCCAAGACCGACCAGCGCATCGCCAAGATGTATCTGCACCTGGGCGACCGCGATGATTTGTCCGAGAAGGTCTTTACCGAGATGCAGCTCACCCGTAAGTGGGTCCTTGCCATCGTCGGTGATGAGTGGCCGCTGCAGCGTCGTCGCGTGCTCGGCTGCGCCGTTCGCGTGCGTAACCCCTACGTCGACGCTCTGTCCATCGCCCAGGTCCGCGCCCTTCGCGAGGTGCGCATGAATCAGGACGAGATGGCCGAGGAGAAGAAGGCCGAGTACATGAGCCTGATTCTTTCGACTGTGACCGGCGTCTCGGCAGGATTGCAGAACACGGGGTAATCGATAGCCCTGTGGCTCTCACCGGGACCCGATGGGTTTCCCTCTGAATGCGTCCTCGCACTTGAAGCCCCCTTATCCTGCTCCTTCGGAGCTGCGGATAAGGGGGCTTCGTGCTGCGGAGTGCATTCAGAGGGAAACCCATCGGATCCCTTCGTCCTCGGTCTTCAGGGATTAAAGCTGATGAAAATAAAGTGCGCTTCGCGCCCAATGCGGAGTGCGGCGAGGGCTTCTTGCGTCCTGCGGAGTGTGCCTAAAAGTAAACTGATGGCGGGCCCTGCGATGTCCGGTCTTCGGCGGATCAGCCGCTGGGTGAGGGTGGTGCTTGGGGCGACGTGCAAAAAACGGAGTTTTCAGCAGCCAAAGATTGATGCATAAGGCCATAGCCGGCTTTCGCTGCCTTTGTTGATGCTTTTGCACGACGATTGGGCTTTGGCGACGATCATATATGGCTGGTTTCTCGCCGCATGCTATCCAGATGGGTCGAGTCATGAGGACTATCTACCTTTTGAAAGATTTTTGGCACCAAAATCTTATCCCGCGATGCTGAATACTCGCAAAAATGCACGCTCCGGAGGGTACTACCCAGTTATGGCCAGAAATCCATGCGCCATCTTATGCAATTAATTAATGAATTTATGCAAAATGGCTTACGTGCGTACGTCTCGGACTAGATGTTTGCCTCGGCGCTGCGTAAATCATCCTGTCTATAGTGTCTTTGACAGGCGGCCGCGGTCCCGTTTGGGGTCGCGGCCGTTTTGTTGTGGGGCAAATATGAACGTTGTGTTAATGAGTCGGTGGACGGTGGTGTTTTTCGGTGAGCGGCGTATCCTTCCAACGGTTTATCTAGTGTGTCAGTTGAAAGGAAGAGGGCGCTCGTCATTGTTTGAATGTGAACTGCCGTTTGACCACAAGACGTTGCATCTGGAGCTCGAGGATAAGAACTTCGCGGGTGTGATGGAAGGTCATCAAAACGAGTTTAAGACCACGAAATCGCAGGAAGAGCTGGTAGAGGAGTCACTTGCCAACCCTTATGGCTCGCCTTCGCTCGAGGAGCTTTGTGCTGGCAAGAAGGATATCGTCATTATTAGCTCCGATCATACGCGTCCCGTTCCCTCGCGTGTGACGATGCCTATTCTGCTGCATCACATCCACTCCGCTGCGCCTGAGGCGCGCGTTCGCATTCTGGTTGCTACGGGTATGCATCGTCCGTCGACGCACGAGGAGCTCGTCAACAAGTACGGCGAGGAGATCGTTGCCAACGAGGAAATCGTTATGCACGTCGCGACTGACGACAGCATGATGAAAAAGATCGGCACCCTGCCTTCTGGCGGCGAGTGCATCATCAACAAGATTGCTGCCGATTGCGATCTGCTGCTTGCCGAGGGCTTTATTGAGCCGCACTTCTTTGCCGGTTTCTCTGGTAGCCGCAAGTCCGTCCTGCCTGGCATTGCCAGCTACAAGACCATCATGTACAACCACAACGGCCAGTTCGTGAACGATTCTCATTCGCGCGCCGGCAACCTGTGCCATAACCACGTGAGCGAGGACATGTTTGCCGCTGCCGAGATGGCTCACCTTGCCTTTGTGCTGAATGTGGTGCTCAACGGCAAGCACGAGGTCATCGGCTCCTTTGCCGGCGATATCCACAAGGCGCACGAGGCTGGCTGCGAGTTCGTGAAGAGCCTTGCCGGCGTTGAGCCCGTCGAGTGCGAGATTGCCATCACCACCAACGGCGGCTACCCGCTCGACCAGAACATCTATCAGGCCGTGAAGGGCATGTGCGCCGCTGAGGCCACACTTCCCGAGGGCGGCGTGATCATCGACGTCGCCGGTTGCGCCGACGGTCACGGCGGCGAGGGCTTCTATCACAACATCGCCGACAACGATCCGGCAGAGTTTGAGCGCGCCTGCATCGACCGTCCTAAGGACGAGACCCTGCCCGACCAGTGGACGAGCCAGATTTTCGCCCGCATCCTGGCGCATCACCCTGTGATTATGGTCACCGACCTGTGTGATCACCAGATGCTCAAGGATATGCACATGACGCCGGTCAACACTATCGAGGAGGCGCTCAAGCTCGCCTTTGAGATGAAAGGTGCCGATGCCAAGGTGGCCGTCATTCCTGATGGCCTGGGCGTTGTCGTCGCTCAGCACTAGTACGCGGCCTAAACGAATCGTTTATAACCGACAAGAAAGATAAGGTTTTATGCTTACCAAACTCCTCTGCGAATTCGGCGCAACGGCCCTCATGATCATCTTTGGCGTGGGCGTGCACTGCGATACCGTGCT
>USLO01000122.1 GCA_900555515.1 uncultured Collinsella sp. | reverse complement strand
TGTTCACTCCTTCTTGGGGTTTTAAGCACGGGGCGTGGCCACGGTGGGTTGTCCTCGTGCCTCCTGGCTGCATCCGCGCCGCTCATGGCATTTCGCGGTTTGGACTCGACGCAGCAGGAGCCGACAAAACAATCGGTACTATACGCGCATCGGGAGCGTATTTCCAGAAAAACCTCGTCTGCCTGCACAACTCCACAACTCCCCCGCACAACTCGATCCCCAAAAAGCAGTTGCGGTGAAATAGGGACTGTTTGATGGCTTAACTGGCTTAAACAGTCCGTATTTCACCGCAACTCATATATGGGGATGAAACTAGCGCTTGCGGGGGACGAGCTTGGTGCGGCGCAGGTGGATCATTTCGGCAGCGATGGAGATGGCGATCTCCTCGGGGTCCTCCGCCTCGATGGCAACGCCGATCGGCAGGTGCAGCCCGTCGATCTGCTCCTGCGTAAAGCCCTCCTGCTCCAAGCGGGCCCGCACAAAGGCCGTCTTGCGACGCGAGCCCAGGCAACCCAGATAGGCGGGCTTGGCGTGCATCGCCTGAATCACCACGTCGATATCGGACTTGTGCCCCGCCGTGGCCACGACCACCAGGTCGCGCGGGCCGATGGGGCACAGCTCGTCCAGGTTCTTGTAGTCGACCAGACGACGGTCGTAGACGCCGGGCACCCATTCGGGCGTCAGCGTGCCGGGACGATCGTCGCAGGCCACGACGGCAAAGCCCGCCGCCGTGAGCACGCGAGCCGTCGCGGCGCCCACGTGTCCGCAGCCAAAGATGTAGGTCAGGCCCTCGGGGCAGAGCGTCTCGATGTGCGCCGGGGGAATCTCGGAGGCAACGTTGGTGTAGGTGACCTTACTCCCCTCTTCCCTCAGCGAAAGCTCGGGGCAGCCCACAATGGTGCGGCGCGACTCCTCGCCATGGTATTCGGCAGCGTCGCCTTCGAGCGCGCTTGCGATAAACGGCTCAAAATCGATGACGAAGTCGCCGATGCGGCGATACGCCAGCACATCGGCAATCTCCTGGAACAACGGCGCCTGGGTCGCGTCCAGGTGAAGATAGCACAGGCAAATGGCTCCGCCGCAGATCATGCCGGTATCGGAGTTCTCCCCGCCCATGGTGTAGCGGACCAGGCGCGACTGCCCCGCGGCCAGCAGCTCTCGCGCCTCGTCCAGCGCAAAGAGCTCAATCTTGCCGCCGCCGATGGTGCCCGCCTGGCTACCGTCGGCAAAGACAGCCATCCAGGCGCCCACGCCGCGCGGTGACGACCCTGCCGTGCCGGCCACGACCACCAGCTCGCACGTCTCGCCAGCACGCAGGGCGGCAAGCGCCGCATTCACAACATCGAGCTTTTCCATTGCCGCCTTCTATCCTCTAAAGACATCGGTGAGCATAGCGAGCGCCTCGAGCACGCCGCCGCCGACCGACGCCGCCTTGTCCGAAATATAGTTGATATAGCTGGCATCGCCGCGCGGGTCGACGTCGGCGCACTTAAAGCCCTCGGTCACCTGAACGCCGTCGGCCAAAAGGCCGCGCAAGCAGCCGTCAATCTGCGTGACCATGGGAGTATCACCCGCATACCCGATCACGTCGCCGGCACTCACGATGTCGCCGATTGCGCGGTCGGACCGAAACACGCCGGCGGCGGGGCTGTGGATAACACGCTCCTTACCATAGCCGGCGATGATGCCCGGCACGCCCGTATTGGGCTGGGGCGAACCTTGGGTGATGACGCGGCCGAGAAAATGCCCGCGCATGGTCTCGACCACGGCGTCGCAATCGACCGGCGCGGTAAAGCCCGGCCCCACGGCGATGACGACAGGCGCCATATCGCGTGTGGTGCCTAAGTTGCGCTTAGCCAAAATCGCGTCGACCACAGCCGCGGGTTTAAGCTCATCGAGCATCTTGGCCTGGGGGTCTACCACAACGGCAACATCCCCCGCTTGGGTAATCTCGAGCGCCTCAGCCGGCGTCTGTGCCAAGCGAGCGCGAATGCCTTCGACCTGGACCTCGCCCAGGCGAATGGCCTCGCAAAAACTGATTGTGCGACGGATGCACGTGGGGACCGCGATATCGGCCATGACAACCGACACGCCGGCGCGTACCAAACGGGCAGCGACACCCGTGGCGATATCGCCGGCGCCGCGAACATAAACGAGCATTCCCGGGACACCTCCCTGTGCTACGGTTTGAGCAGAGCAAAAGCGGTTCGACCGCTACTCTGATGATTATTTATTATCACAGTATTATACGGCGGTGAACAGATGGAAACGACGAGCGGAAACCTTGCCTCCGCGCTCAAGATCGAGCCGGGCATTACCGCGATCATCGGCAGCGGCGGCAAGTCGACCTTGCTGAAGGCGCTGGGTCTCGAGCTCATGCGCGCTGGCGGCAGGGTGCTTCTCTGTACCACCACGCATATGTTCCCCGTCGCCGGCGTGCCGTGGGATGGGTCGAGCCGTCGCCTGGACGCCGTGCCTTGGAAACCGGGGGCCCTGCATGTTCCCGGCTGCACTTGCGAGGCATGCGCTGGCATGAGCCGCGGAAGTATCTGCCAGGCGGGTGTTTTGGACCCGGAGACAGGCAAGCTCTCCGCCCCCGCCGAGCCGCTCAACGAGCTGGCGCAGCGCTTTGACTACGTCCTGGCCGAGGCGGACGGCAGCAAGCGGCTCCCGCTCAAGGCGCACGCCCCGTGGGAGCCGGTAATTCCCTCTGGCACGGCCAACATCGTCTGGATCGTCGGCGCCTCGGGATTCGGCAAGCCCGTCGCCGAGGTTGTCCACCGCCCCGAGCTCTTCTGCGAGCGCTGCGGCTGCGAGCCCACCGATACCGCCACGCCCGAGCGCGTCGCCCAAGTGCTCAATGCCGAGATGCAGGCGCTGAAACTCAATACCGCACGCGTCATGCTCAACCAAGTCAACACGCTCAGCGACCCCACAATGGCCGACCGCTTCGAGGCAGCTCTCGGCCACTCCGTCGTCACCAGCAGCCTCAAGTAGCCGCCCCATCTCGTCAGTTGCGGTGAAATACGGACTGTTTAGCCGCCTGACGGCCGCAAACAGTCCGTATTTCACCGCAACTGCGGAGGGGGTCCGGCACTCCCCCTGCTAGCGAGGCACGTAGCGGCCGGGCTGGGCTCCGGTGGGCTCGCCGTCGCGTGCCGCCAGCACGCCGTTCACAAACACGACCTTGGCGCGGCCATGCGCCTCAAAGCCCTCGAGCGGCGTGTAGTCCACAGCCTGATGCTGCGTCGCCGCGCTAATGGTCCAGCGTGCCTGGGGATCCCACACGCACACGTCGGCATCGGAGCCCTTGGCAAGACAGCCCTTGCGCGGATACATGCCAAAGACGCGCGCCGGGTTCTCGCTCATCAAGCGGCACAGATCCTCGGGTCCCAACTGCCCCTCAAAGCTCGTGGCAATCGCAACGGGACGATGCTCCACGCCGGGCCCGCCGTTGGGAATCGCGCGGAAGTCGTCGCGCCCGCGGTCCTTTTGCCCGTGCAGGTTAAAGCTGCAGTGGTCGGTCGCAATCGTATCGATCTCGCCGGCCACAAGCGCCTCGCGCAGGGCCGCACGGTCGCCGGCATGGCGCAGCGGCGGGCTCATCACGTACTTGGCGCCCGCAAAGCCGTCCTCGCCCTGCTCCAGATAGCAGGTGTCGTCGAGCATCAGATACTGGGGGCATGTCTCGACATAGATGTTCTTCTGCCCGCGCGCTTTGGCAGCGCGAATGGCCTCGAGCCCCAGCTTGGTCGAAAGGTGCACCACGTTGACCGGAGCGTCCCCGGCCAAGTGCGCCAGATACAGCAGGCGGCTCACGGCCTCGGCCTCACACACGTCCGGACGGCTGAGCGCATGCCCCTCGGGTCCATGAATCCCCTGCTCGTACACGCGCTTCTGAAGTTCATTCACCAGCGTGCCGTTCTCGCAATGCACGCACAGGATACCGCCCAGGTGCTTGAGCTCCTCCAGCACCTCGAGTGTCTCGGCATCGTCCAAGCGCAGGTGGTCGTAGGCAAAGTAGGTCTTAAACGACGAAACGCCCGCCTCGCGCATAGCCGCGAGATCGGCGCGGTTGCGCTCATTCCACTCGGCGAGTGCCATATGAAAAGCGTAGTTTGCCGTGCAGGTGCCGTCGGCGCGGTGGTGCCACTCGGCAAGGGCATCGGGCATGGTCACGCCGCGGTCGGCCGTGGCGTAGTCCACGATGGTCGTCGTACCGCCGCAGGCAGCCGCACGCGTGCCGGTTTCAAAGCTATCGGCTGTCCAATCCATGCCAGTCCAGCACTGCATGTGCGTGTGGCCGTCGATAAAGCCGGGAAACACCCAGCAGCCCGCGGCGTCCTCGACGGTATCGCCCTCGGCCGGTTCAATCGCCGCGGCAATCCGCACAATCTTGTCGCCCTCCATGGCAAGATCGGCGCGGCGAAGCCCCTGGGGCGTCACGAGCGCGCCGTTTTTGATGATGATCATGTTGCTCCTTATTGATTAATACAGTTGGCCACGCGATCAAAATACGAGCAGGCCGCGATATGCTCCGTTATGCGTCGCTGTCCCTCTGCGGTATCGACATCCCACAGCTCGTAGGCACGCGCCTCGACCAGCACCACGTCGGTACGGTCCTTGAGAATCGAGCCCCCGCCGTCCTTGCCCTCAAGACACATAAGTGCATCGAACAGTTCCGCCGGAAAGAGCACCGGGCTCGAAGGCTCACCGTTGCACGCAAGACGCACCGGATGCTTGCGGCCACGCTCGTCAAATGCGCGAACCATGGCATCAAAAGAATCCGAACTCACGAGCGGCTGGTCGCCCGGCAAAAAGAGGCAACCTTTCCAGTTGCGTTCGACCCCCCACGAAAGACCCGCGCGGACGCTTTCGCTGCGCAGCTCGCCATCGTGCAGCACGCACGGGCAATGCTTGTCCTCGCAAATCTGGGCGACCTCGGGCCAACGCGTCGAAACCACGGCGTCAAAGCCCTGGGGAACCGAATCGATGGTCCGGGCAATCAGCGGCTCGCCATAGATATCGGCAAGCATCTTGTTGGAGCCAAACCGCTTGCCCTCGCCCGAAGCCATAATGACGCATCCAAGTTTCATGGTGATACCTCCCCTGAAACCATCGTACCCATAACTCGCGCCGCGGGCATCCACATCGAAAGCGCTTATCCCACACGCCCGCGATGCAAAAAAGGGGCACCCCGCCGGTTGGCAGAGCGCCCCCTTTACATGGCTTACCTCAACCCGGCTTTAGGCCTGGAGCCAACGGGCGGTGTTGCGCTCGTCGAGGGCCTTGAGGGTAGCGGCGGGATCGGCAACCTTCTGCAGGAACATCATGGCTGCGATGGCGTA
>USLO01000121.1 GCA_900555515.1 uncultured Collinsella sp. | reverse complement strand
AAGCAGTATGTGGACGTCGTGGCTCGCATCCTCGCGGGCGGACAGGTCGTGCCGGTCACCGTCTGCTGGGTCGACGGTCGTTGCTTTACGATTGACGAGATTGTCTCGGCCACTGGGTTTGGCCTGACGGTTCACGGCATCCGTACGGCAACCTATAAGGTGCGTTTTGGCGGGCACGCGACCGAGTTGTATCTGGAGGACCAGACGCGCGAGCGGGCAGACGGCTCGCAGGCACACGTGATGCGTTGGTGGGTCTGGGCCTTTGATCGTACGCTTGAGGGCGAGCGCCGTAGGTAAGGACGCACGGCGTTCGGGTACAATGACAGGAATCTTGTCACCTACGGCGCTGTCGCGGCGCTTTTGAAAGGACGAAACTATGAACGATATCCAGGGCTATCAGAACGGCCCCATCGAGAGCGGCGCAAGCCGCGCCAAGGAGATGTCGCCGCGCGCGTACAACCTTGTCATGTCTGCCCTGATCTTTTTGGGCTTTTGCGCCATGGGCGCCGGCGCCTACTTTACGAGCACCATGTCGTTTGCGCGCATGATGATGAGCGGCGCAGCCTTGCCGCTGGTCTTTGGCTCGTTTATTTTGACCATCGTCGGCATGGTCATGATGTCGGCCGCCGCGGGCAAGCAGTCTGTGGGTCTGTCCCTTGTGGGCTACGTAATCTTTGCGAGTACCTTTGGCCTGACCGCGTCGTTTGGCCTTGCCAATTACGACCTGCCCACCATCAACACTGCCTTTATCGCCACGGCCGCCATCACCTTTGTCTTTGGCGCCTTGGGCGTGACGTTCCCCAAGTTTTTCCAGCGCGTATATGGCATCGGTTTTGGCATTCTGCTCGCCACTATTCTGGTTGAGATCGTGCTGATGTTCATGGGCGTCTCGCAGTCCATCACCGACCTGATCGTGATCGTGGTGTTCGCCGGCTTTATTGGCTACGACACCTATGTGGCCACGACGGTGCCGCCCACGCTGCCCAACGCCGTGCTCATGGCATCCAACCTGTTCGTGGACATCATCAACGTGTTCCTGCGCATCCTGAACATCCTTGGTCGTCGCGACTAGCGCGGGGCATTGCAGCGTTTCTTGTCGGACGCGGTAAAACGATGTGAAAGGCGGTCCTTCGGGGCCGTCTTTTTTGTGCACGGCGGGGTATCATGGATGGGAAAAGCCGATAGCGGCAGAGACCGAGAAAGGTGACCACTTATGGCAGACGTCGACAACAGGAACCGTAACCGCAGGTCTAACCGAGCGGGTCAGCCCAATCCCAAGCGCGAGGCGCGTGCCAAGGCCGCCGAGCGCCATGTGGTGGCTGTGTCCGAGGCCTGCGCCAAGGACATCGAGCGTTCGCTTGCCGGCGTGCGCGAGTTCGATGGTATGCCTGCCGGATTTGTCGCGGCGATGAAGGCCAAGGCCCAAGCGGCCGACACTGCCGAGGAGCAGGTTGTTGAGGAGCCCGAGGTCGCCGAGGTCGAAGCCGCTGAGGTTGCATCCGCCGAGACCGAGGTTTCGGCCGAGCCTGCAGCCGCCGAGGAGGCCGCGGAGACCGAGTCCGCGCCTACCGCTGAAAAGCCCGCTCCGGTCCTGCCTGAGGTCACCGTGCTCGACGCCTCTGCCACGCAGGCCATTCTGGATAACGGCCGAGGCTACGCGCAGTTCTGCGACATGGCCGTGCTCGCCTTTGCCTCGTTCACCAACCCGGGCGGTGGCTACATCCAGGGCTATCTGGGTCAGGAGGCCACGCTCTGTGCCGATTCGTATCTGTACAACGTCCTCGATAAGCAGCGCAAATGGTACGGCGAGAACCGTCGCCGCAACATCAACTGCGAGCTTTACCGCAACCGTGCACTGGTGGTGCCTGCGGTGCGCTTCGACCGCAACCACGTGCATGCGTATGCCGATGTAATCGTTGCCGCCGCGCCCAACGCCAAGCGCGCTCGCCAGGAGTATCGCGTGGGTGACGATGCCCTGCTGGACGCCCTGCGCGATCGCATCCGCTTTGTGCTTGCCATCTGCGACGAGCTGGGTCGCGAGAAGCTCGTACTGGGCGCTTGGGGTTGCGACAACAACGGCTTTGACGCCGAGGCCGTGGCCGAGCTCTTCCGCAATGAGCTCGCGTCGGGCGACTTCAAGGTCAAGCAGGTCTTCTTTGCCGTGCCCTCTACGCGTTGGGACGAGGACTTTGCCAAGTTCGAGCATGTGCTGGCAAACTTCCCCGAGCGCAACGAGGAGTCCTATGCCCAGGTTGCCGCACGCGCTGCGGCTGCTCGCGCCGCCGAGCAGGCCCAGGCTGCCGCCGAGGACGATGAGGACGATGACGATTGGCGCAAGTACCTGTAATCGGTACGTGCCGACAGATAGGTCGAGCCGGCGGGAGGGCTGCTTCCGTCGGCTTTTTACTAAAGGAAGGGCTTACGATGAAAAACGTTCTGTGCTTTGGTGACAGCAATACCTATGGCTACGATCCGGCAGGTATGCGCGACGGCACCGCGGTGCGCTATGCGCACGATGTGCGCTGGTGCGGCGTGGCACAGCGTGACCTGGGCGAGGACTGGCACGTAATTGAGGAAGGCTTAAACGGCCGCACGACGGTGCGCGACGATATGTGCCATCTGGATACTAATCTCAACGGTATTCGCGCGTTGCCGATGCTGCTCGAGGCCCATAAGCCGCTGGATGCGATCGTGATTATGCTGGGCACCAACGACTGTAAGACGGTCTTTAACGTGACAGCTTCCGATATCGCCCGTGGCGCCATGGCGCTGATTCGCACTGTCCGCGCGTTTCCGTGGACCGACGCTGCGCCTTGTCCGCGCATTCTGCTGATGGCTCCTATCAAGATCAAGCCGCAGATCGCCGATGTGTATATGACCGACTTTGACGAGCACTCCGTCGAGGCCTCGGAGCATTTTGCCGAATACTATGCGTATGTTGCCGAACAGTTTGGCTGCGACTTTTTGAATGCCGCCGATTTTGCCGAGCCGGGCGATATCGATTATCTGCACATGATACCGGTAAGCCACGAGAGCCTCGGCCATGCCGTGGCAGCCAAGCTCAAAGAGATGCTCGGAGAGTAGTACGGCCCAAAGCAGTACAAAAGTTCCCCTTGCGACGGCTTGTTTCGTTGGTTTGTTTTGATCTGTAACAGTTGTAAGGCCGAAAACGGGCTAGATGTTACAGATTGAGATAGTTTGGGACGATATCGGTCATTTGTCTCGATCTGTAACATCTAGGGTCGATTTTGCCGAGTTACTGTTACAGATAGAGATTATCTTCTCAGCGGAATTTAAATGTCTCGATCTGTAACAGGTGGGCCGAAAAATGGGCTCTAACTGTTACAGATCGAGATGTTTGTGGGAACCACCACAAAGGTGCCTGTCCCCTTTGCGGTGGTTTTGGGCTGCGAATCTTAGTATTGCCACATGTGGTTGACGGGGCCAGAGCCTTTGCCCATGTCAAAGCCGGCGGCGAGGGCTCCGGTTAGGTAGGCCTTGCCGGCGTTGACGGCGTCGGCAAGATCCATGCCCTGTGCCAGCGCGCAGGCGATGGCGGACGAGAGCGTGCATCCGGTGCCGTGTGTGTTGTCGGTCTCGATGCGCTTGTGGCGGAACCACGTGGTGAGTGGATCTCCCAGATGGTTGCCCTCGTCATCGAGTGGCGCGGGTTCGGCCAGTACATCGTTGGCCTCGTTGACAAGATGCCCACCCTTAACGAGGGATGCACAACCAAAGCGGCGGGTGAGGAGCATGGCAGCATTTTGCTGCGTGCGCTCGGAGTCGACCTCGTAGTCGAGCAGGGCCATGGCCTCGGGAATATTGGGCGTGATAACCGTCGCTAGCGGGAACAGGCGGCGGGTGAGCGCCTCGGCCGCATCCTCGGCAATGAGGCGAGCGCCCGAAGTGGCGACCATAACGGGGTCGACTACTACGTTTGTCGCGTTCCAGGCGCTCAGGCGGTCGGCAATAACCTCGATAATCTCGACAGAAGAAACCATGCCGATCTTGACGGCGCTCGGGCGGATATCGTCAAAAACGGCGTCAATTTGCGCGGCTACGATATCTGGCGAGATATCCTGCACGGCGGTAACGCCCAGTGTGTTTTGCGCTGTGATGGCGGTGATGGCCGTCTCGGCATACAGGCGATGCGCCGTGATGGTCTTGATGTCGGCCTGAATGCCGGCGCCACCGCTGGAATCGGATCCCGCGATGGACAGGACGGCAGGTACCTTACTACGATCCATGTTCGCTCCCTTGTTCGGTCGGAATCAAATGGGTCTTTAAGCCAGCATTATAAAGATGCCCGGGCCGACTCTATGTCGAACCCGGGCGGGCGATGCAATCTTTACGCAAACGTAAGCAAATGTTCACACGTCAACAATTGACAGGCGCCAGCTCGCCGCCAGAGGCGGCCGCGGCGACAGGGTTAGTCCTCCATGCCGAGGTCGATCGTGGTGCCCTCGAAGATCTTGTTGACGGTGCGGACGGCGCACATCTTGCCACACATGGTGCAAGTGCCCTCGGTGGCGGCGGGGGACTCCTCGTAGCGCTTCTTGCCCGTAACCGGGTCGAGCGCGCACTTCCACATGGCGTCCCAGTCGAGCTTGCGGCGTGCCTGGCCCATCTTGTCGTCCATGTCGCGGGCGTGGGGCACCTTTTTGGCGATGTCGGCGGCGTGTGCGGCGATCTTGGTGGCCATGAGGCCGTCGAGCACGTCCTGGGCGTTGGGCAGGCACAGGTGCTCGGCCGGCGTCACGTAGCACAGGAAGTCGGCACCGGAGCTGGCGGAGATGGCGCCGCCGATGGCAGCGGTAATGTGGTCGTAACCCACGCCGATATCGGTCACCAGCGGCCCGAGCACATAGAACGGGGCGTTGTGGCACAGGCGCTTCTGCAGTTTCATGTTGGCGGCGATCTCGTCGAGCGCCATGTGACCCGGGCCCTCGACCATGACCTGGACGCCGGCGGCCCAAGCGCGCTTGCACAGCTTGCCCAGCTCGATCATCTCAGCGGTCTCGGTGGCGTCGTTGGAGTCGTAGAGGCAGCCCGGGCGGCAGGAGTCGCCGAGTGAAATCGTCACGTCGTACTCGTGGCAAATCTCGAGCAACTCGTCGTAGAACTCATAGAACGGGTTCTCGTTACCGGTGACCTCCATCCAGCCAAACAGCAGTGAGCCGCCGCGGCTCACGATGTTCATCAGGCGGCCGGTCTCCTTAAAGGTCTTGGTGACCGACTTGTTGATGCCGCAGTGAATGGTCATAAAGTCCACGCCGTCCTCGGCATGCGCGCGCACGACTTCGAACAGGTCGTCCTTGGTGAGCTTGACCAGCGGCTTTTCCATGTAGCCGATGGCGTCGTACATGGGGACGGTGCCTACCATGAGCGGCGTCTCGTCGATGAGCTGCTGGCGGAACTGGCGCGTCTTGCCCGAGTTGGAGAGGTCCATGATGGC
>USLO01000120.1 GCA_900555515.1 uncultured Collinsella sp. | reverse complement strand
CAGGTCCTGGGCTCGCTCGGAAAGCACATTAAGTGCTTTCCGGCTCGTGCGGAATCTACGAAAAACTTACCCGCCTCTCCCGGCCAGGTCCTAGGTTTACTTGCTTGCCGCCTAGATGGCGTCTTGGCGTCTAGATACTTGGCTGATTTTTTGGAATGAAGGGGGCTCCTTGTTGGCAAGGAGCCCCCTTCTGGTTTGGTTACTTTAGGGTTGTGGGCACTTCCCTATTTGGCGTCGGCCCAGGTTATGCCGGTGCTGGCTTCGGCGATTAGGGGGACGCGGAGGTCTACTACGTGTTCCATGACGTCGCGGACCATGGTGGTTAGGCGCTCGACTTCGTCGACGGGGCACTCAAAGTCCAGTTCGTCGTGTACCTGCAGAATCATGTGGGCGACAAAGCCCTCTTCTTCCAGGCGGCGGCTTACGCGGGCCATGGCGATCTTGATGATGTCGGCCGCGGTGCCCTGCATGGGGTGGTTCATGGCTGTGCGTTCGCCAAAGCCGCGGAGTTGCGGGTTTTTGGCCTTGAGCTCCGGAATATGACGACGGCGGCCGTACATGGTCTCGGCGTAGCCCGTCTGCTTGGCGCGTGCCACCACGTTGTCGAGGAACGTGCGCACGCCCGGGTAGGCCTCGTAGTAGCGGTCGATCATGTCGCGTGCCTCGGCCATCGAGATATGCAGCGACTGCGACAGGCCGTAGGCCTGCTGGCCATACACGATGCCAAAGTTCACGGCCTTGGCGCGACTGCGCAAGTCGGGCGTTACCTCGGACACCGGCACACCAAACACGCGCGCCGCCGTCTCGGCATGGAAGTCCTCGCCCTCGTTAAAGGCGCGCACCAGGTGCTCGTCACCCGAGAGATGTGCCAGCAGACGCAGCTCGATCTGCGAGTAGTCCACCGCCAAAAAGACGCTTCCCTCGCCTGCCGAAAACGCCGTCTTGACGGTACGACCCAGCTCCGAGCGCGTCGGGATGTTCTGCAGGTTCGGGTCGCTCGAGGACAGACGCCCCGTTGCCGTGATGGTCTGGTTGTACGTAGTGTGTACGCGACCGTCACCACGGCGTAGCGGGCCCAGCGTGTCCAGATAGGTGGACTTGATCTTAGACTTCTCACGCCAGTCCAAGATCAGACGCACGATTTCGTGGTCACGCGCAAGGTCGCTCAGCACCTTGGCGTTGGTCGAATAATAGCCGCGCTTAGTCTTCTTGAGGCCCTTGGTCGGAAGCCCCATCACATCAAAGAGCACGTGCGACAGCTGCATGGGACTGCCAATATTAAAGGTCTCGTCACCCGCCAGGTCGCGAATACTGCGCTCAACCTCGGTAATCTGGGTCGCCAGGCCCTCGGACAGACTGCGCAGGCGATCGGGGTCCACGAGCATGCCCGCGCGCTCCATCTTGGCAAGCACCGGCACGAGCGGCATCTCGATGCCATCGAACACGTTGGCGGCGTTCTCGCGGGCCATGCGGTCGCGCAGCGGTGCGACCAGCGCCAGCGTCAAGGCCGCCGTGCGAGCGGCGGGCGCCGGAGCGTCCTCACCGGCACCCCCTGCACCGCGCGCCGCAGGCAGCGCCATCTGCAGATACGTATCGGCCAGATATGCCTCATCGAACTCGGAGCGATCGGAATCCAGCAGATAGGCAGCGACAACGGTATCGAAGATACGCGTGGAATCGGCAGCGAGCGGATCCATGAGCTCGGGCTCAGAAGAATCGATGGGCGAAAGCTCGTGCAGCAGCGCCTTCGTATCCGGGCTCGCCACGCGGCCCTCCATAAACAGACGCGCGAGCACGCCGGCAATCACGCCGTGGACGAAGTTGAAGCCCTCAACCTCAGCCGCCGCACAGCTGTCGCCCTCCTCGAGCGCGAACAGGCCCTTGGACGTCGCCAGCCACAGCGTGCGCGTCAGTCCAAAGAGCGCGCCCTCTTCCTTGTCGTCGTCCACCACGGCGGCGACCCACTCGCCGGCATCAATCGCGCGGGAGACCTCAGCCGCAACGGCACCAAGCGCGTCAGCATCGCCGGCGGCTGAGCGAACCATAGCAGGTATCTCAAACACACTGGAGGCAGCAGCCCCGCCCTCGCCGCCGATCAGCGCCAAGAAACGGTTCTGCATGGCGGTGATACCAAGCGTACCCAGCGCCGCGGAAACCTCATCGGCAGAAAACGCCGGGAAGGACGTCGCCTCAAAGTCGAGCTCGACGGGCGCATCGGTGCGAATTGTCGCAACCTTGCGGCTCAGTAGTGCGTCATCGATGTGTGCACGCAGGTTCTCGCCCATCTTGCCCTTGACCTCGTCGGCATGCGCGATGACTTCGTCCAGGCTACCGTACTTCGCAATGAGCGCACTCGCCTTTTTGGGACCGATGCCCGGTACACCGGGGATGTTGTCGGACGTATCGCCCTTTAGACCGTAAAAATCGGGCACGAGCGCCGGCGTAATGCCGTGATACAGGTCGTCCACGCTCTCGGGCGTCATGATCGCCACGTCAGACAGGCCCTTGCGGGTCGAGACCACGTTGACGTGCTCGGTCACGAGTTGATACATGTCGCGGTCGCCGGTCACCAGTAGCATGTCGCAGCCGGCCTGCTCGCCCAGGCGCGCCATGGTTCCCAGGATATCGTCGCCTTCCCAGCCCTCGGACTGCAGAATCGGCACGTTGAGCGCGGTGAGCAGCTCCTTAATCATAGGGAACTGCGCATGCAGATCGGGGTCCATGGGCGGGCGTTGCGCCTTATACTGTGGCAGCATCTCCATGCGCACGCGCGGCTTACCCTTGTCAAACGCCACGACCACACCGTCGGGGTTAAAGGCATCAATCATCTTAAGAAACATGTTCAGAAAGCCAAAGATCGCGTTGGTGGGGCGACCGTCCGGCGCGTTCATGGTCGGCGGCACGGCGTGAAAGGCGCGGTGCATGAGCGAGTTGCCGTCGATAACGGCAAAAGTGCGGCGCTTGTCAGACATATTAAATACCTCGCTTTGGGCTGGGCACGGTTTGCTCACTCCAGTTTACACGCTCCCCGCCCCGCGGCCACCTCACATCAAGCTCCCCCGCCACCGTGAGCCCGCGCGTGATACGATGGCTCACGGTACATCAACCAGCACGATCGATCCGAAAGGAGCCTGCGTCATGGAGCGTCCCTGCGCATGGAAAAAGTACACGCCACAGCAAGTCGAGGAGCTCGAGGAGCTTTGCCGCGGCTATAAGCAGTTTTTGAGCGAGAACAAGACCGAGCGCCTGTGCGTCAAGACCGGCATCAAGATGGCCGAGGAGGCGGGATACGTCGACCTGGAGACCGTGATCGCCGAAGGCCGCGAGCTCAAGGCAGGCGACAAGGTGTACGCCGCCAATCACGGCAAGGACCTCATGCTCGTCAACCTGGGCACCGCCCCGCTCGAGCAGGGCTTTAACATCCTGGGCGCCCACGTGGACTCGCCGCGCCTAGACCTTAAGCAGAACCCCGCCTTCGAGGCCGGCGACATGGCCTACCTCGACACGCACTACTATGGCGGCGTCAAGAGCTACCACTGGGTCGCTTCCCCGCTCGCACTCGTAGGCGTCATCTGCAAAAAGGACGGCACCACCGTCGACATCAACATCGGCGACAAGGCAGATGACCCAGTCTTCACCATCTCCGACCTGCTGATCCACCTCTCGAGCGAGCAGATGGCCAAGCCCGCCAAGGACGCCGTCGACGCCGAGATCCTCGACGTGATCGTGGGCGGCCGTCCCGTCAAGTTTGACGAGAACGACAAGGACGCCCCCAAGGAGCCCGTCAAGCAGATGTTCCTGAACATCCTTAAGGAGCAGTATGACGTCGAGGAGGAGGACTTCCTCTCCGCCGAGATCGAGGTCGTGCCCGCCGGTCCCGCCCGCGACATGGGCCTCGACCGCTCCATGATTTTGGGCTATGGCCACGACGACCGCGTCTGCGCTTACCCCTCCATGCTCGCCCAGATCAATGTGGCCAATGTCGAGCGCACGAGCATCACGCTCATCGTCGACAAGGAGGAGATCGGTTCCGTGGGTGCCACCGGCATGACGAGTCGCTTCTTCGAGAACACCGTCGCCGAGATCATGACGCTCGCCGGCGAGGATAGCCCGCTGGCCCTGCGCCGCGCGCTCGCCCGCAGCCGCATGCTCTCCTCTGACGTGTCCGCCGGCTTCGACCCGGGCTATGCCGCCAAGTTCGAGACCAAGAACGCCGCCTTTATGGGTCGCGGCCTGTGCTTTAACAAGTACACGGGCAGCCGCGGCAAGGGCGGCTCCAACGACGCCGACGCCGAGTATGTGGCCCTCGTCCGCGACATCATGGACGAGGCGGGCGTGGACTTCCAGACCTGCGAGCTCGGTCGCGTCAACGCAGGCGGCGGCGGCACCATCGCCTACATCATGGCCAAGTACGGTATGAACGTCATCGACTCCGGCGTTGCCGTCCTGTCCATGCACGCCCTGTGGGAGGTCGCCAACAAGGCCGATATCTACGAGGCCTATCGCGGCTACAAGGCCTTCATCGAGCGAGCCTAACCAACCTTTCATCAGTTGCGGTGAAATACGGACTAAACTGGCCCATAAACGGCCAAAACAGACCGTATTCCACCGCAACTTTTTAGCGGGAGGAAGATTCCATGCTGCAGGTCATCATTTCGGCCGCCAAGCAGATGCGGGTCACCCAAGACGCCTTTAGCGTTCAAGGCATACCGCCTTTTGCGCATCAAACGGCCCGACTCCATCAGGCGCTCCTGAGTATCGAGAGCATAGATGGCGCGGGCGGTCTGCAGGCTCTTTGGAACGTGAGCGACAAGTTGCTCGCATCGTGCATGGACACACTCCACGAATTTGCACCCGTCTTGCGCGAAGCCGACCTCGCCGACTCCGTCATCGCCCGTCACCTCTCCCCTGCCATCATGTCCTATCACGGCATTCAGTACCAGAGCATGGCACCCGAGGTGATGGATTCCGCGCAGCTCGCATGGCTGCAAGACCATCTATGGATCCTCTCCGGCCTCTACGGGTGTGTTCGTCCCTTTCATGCCGTCGAACCGTATCGGCTGGAGATGGGCGCGAAGCTCGCCGTTGACGATGCCCGAGACCTCTACGCGTTTTGGAGCGACAAGCTCGCACGGGCCATCGCTCCGGCGGGCTCCAACGCTACGATCGTCAACCTCGCCAGCGTAGAGTATGCCAAAGCCGTTCTGCCCCACCTCGCGGGCGACGCCACGGCCGTCACATGCCTCTTTGGCGAGGGTATCCGCAACGGGAAGCCCATCCAACGGTCGACCGCCAGCAAAAAGGCGCGCGGCTCCATGGTGCGGTGGATGGCAGAAAACAAGCTCGAGGATGCAAGCGAACTTACCGCATTCAACATCGGCTATCGTCACATCCCCGAGCTTTCAGACAAAAACACCCTGGTTTTCATGAACGCGCAGGCACAATAGGCCCGCCGTTTCCAAACACCCCGTTACTCCGCCAAGCCATCGGCCTTTGCAAT
>USLO01000119.1 GCA_900555515.1 uncultured Collinsella sp. | reverse complement strand
CATGAACGACAAGTGCGCCGAGTGGAAGGCCGAAAGCGATATTGACTTCTCGCTGTACGGTACCCCGCTTGAGTCGACGACCTACAAGTTCGCCAAGTGCCTGCAGCGTCGTTTTGGCATCATCCCGGGCGTGACGGACAAGGGCTACATCACCAACAGCTACCACGTCCACGTGTCCGAGGAGATCGACGCCTTCGATAAGCTTAAGTTTGAGGGCATGTTCCAGCAGCTTTCGCCGGGCGGTGCCATCTCCTACGTCGAGGTTCCCAACATGCAGGACAACCTCAAGGCTGTCATTCGCGTGATGCAGTACATCTACGACAACATCATGTACGCCGAGCTCAACACCAAGAGCGACTACTGCCAGGTGTGCGGCTACGACGGTGAGATCAAGATTGTCGAGGATGACGGCAAGCTGGTGTGGGAGTGCCCTAACTGCGGCAACCGCGATCAGGAGAAGATGAATGTTGCCCGTCGCACGTGCGGCTACATCGGTACCCAGTTCTGGAACCAGGGCCGAACCGAGGAGATCCGCGACCGCGTGCTGCATCTCTAATAACCATCCCAGGCCGCCCCGTAGCGAGGCCTCGGGCCTTTACTCGCTATTTCGGACAGTCCTGGCTCACGACGGAGGCGCCACTGGCGCCTCCTGTTCGTGCGGAACTCATATCGAGCAAAGGTCCGGGGCCTCGCTACGGGGCAGCCAAGTTGATGTAGCTGAGATGCAGCATGCGGCCTGCTCACTCCTCGAAGTTCTTAGCGGAAATGAGTTGACTTGCAACAACGCTTTGCTTGCGATGGCGGTTGAGTTGCAACAAGGTTTTTATTGGACCTCGAACCCTATACTCGATGTTCGCTTCGTTCATTGAGTTACCCTTTGCATGAGGCCGGGACATATCGTCCCGCCCGCAGTTTCGCAGGCCGAAGGCCGAGAATGTTTGAGGACGGGATGATATGTCCCGGCCTCCCGGGAGAGTTACCTATGAATTACGCGAACATTAAGTATTTCGACATTGCTGATGGGGAAGGCGTTCGTACTTCTCTGTTTGTGAGTGGGTGCCGTCGTGGGTGCAAGAACTGCTTTAACTCTGTCGCGTGGGACTTTGCTGCGGGCGAGCCGTTCGATCGTGCCGTCGAGGACAAGATTATCGAGAGTCTCGACCATCCCTTTATCGATGGCCTGACGATTCTGGGCGGCGAGCCTATGGAGCCCGAGAATCAGGCGGGACTTGTTGACTTTATCGAACGCGTGCGTGCGGCCTATCCCGAGGGGTCGGGCAAGACCATTTGGTGCTTTACCGGCGACGTGCTCGAGGAGCTTATGCCGGGTGGCCGTCATCATACCGAGGTGACGGACCGTATCCTGGCCTGCCTCGACATGTTGGTGGACGGCCCGTTTGTTCAGGATCTGTACGATATCTCATTGCGCTTTAGGGGCTCGAGCAATCAGCGCGTGATCGACATGAACGCCACGCGCGCTCGTGCTGCACGTGAGAACGTTGCGCTTTGCGACGCCGTGGAGCTTTGGCGGGACGATCCGGTCTATTCGACCCATACTATGTAGCTTGTGGCCGATGCCAAAGGGCGTGGTACCATAGCGCGAACGCAAAATCGGAAAAGTGAGGCCCAGATGGTCGATCAGGAAAAAGTCGAGGCCGCCATTAAGCTGTTGCTTGAGGGCATAGGCGAGGACCCAACTCGTGAGGGCCTGCTGGAGACCCCGGCGCGCGTTGCCCGTATGTATGGTGAGATCGCCGGTGGTATGGACCAGAGTGCCGAGGAGCACCTGTCCAAAACCTTTGCCGTCGCTTCGAACGATTTGGTTATCGAGCGCGACATCACGTTTTACTCGCTGTGCGAGCATCATCTGCTGCCGTTTTACGGCAAGGCTGCCATTGGCTATATCCCCAACGGCTGTGTCGCAGGGCTTTCTAAGCTTGCCCGCACGGTAGAGGTCTACGCCCGTCGTCTGCAGCTGCAGGAGCAGTTGTGCGCACAAGTAGCCGATGCCCTCATGGAGTATCTCGCTCCCCAGGGAGCGATTGTGCTCATGGAAGCTGAGCATATGTGCATGACCATGCGCGGCGTGCAAAAGCCTGGCACCAAGACCGTGACGCTCGCTCGTCGCGGCGTCTTTGAGGCCGATCCGGCGCTCGAGGAGCGATTCTTTAGGATGCTGGGACGCTAACTATGAGAGTCGTCAACGACTTTACATCGAATACTGACGAGGGAACGCCGCGTCGCGGTTTTATGGCTTCGGGCCTGGCGCCTTTTGGTGCCATGCCTCGCATCGATTACATCTGTGCCAACGGTCTGTTCCGGCGGCACCTGGGCAGCATTGCACAGTTGGAATCGGGGCGCATCTTCTGCCGCCACGGTATTGACCACCTGCTGGATGTCGCTCGCATTATGTGGATCAAGAATCTCGAGGAACAGCTCGAATTTGACCGCGAGGTCATCTACGCCACGGCACTTCTTCACGATATCGGCAAAGATGAACAGTATGAATCGGGTATATCCCATGATGTTGCAAGCGAACGCGTCGCTGATGCGATTCTCGGCGGTATGCCCGATGACGTAGCGTTTGAGCCGGCCGATGCCGCAGCCATTAAGACGGCCATTCTGGGCCATCGAAAGCTGCGCGTGAACAGCCAACCGCTCGAGCGCCTGCTCTATGCAGCCGACAAAGCGTCGCGCGCCTGCTTTGCATGCCCCGCGCGCAATGCTTGCAACTGGAGCGATGATAAAAAGAACCTGTCGATTCGCGTGTAGTTAGTTTGCGCGGTCGGGGTTCTAAACGAAGGAGACGATCGCGATGAGCAACAAGAAACTGCCCGAGAATGCAACCAAGACTGAAGGCGCCGAGCTCGCCCGCCGTGGAAGGGGCGAAATATCCACCGCAACGGCGGTGCCCCACGTGAGTTATGACGATCTGCGCCATGCTGACCGCATTACTATCGACGGTCTCGAGGTCTTTGCCAACCACGGCGTGTATCCCGAAGAGAATGCGCTGGGCCAGAAGTTCATCGTGTCCTTGGTGCTCTATGCCGACCTGCGTGCAGCGGGGGAGCACGATAACCTGGACGCTTCGATTGACTACGGCTCGGTGTGCCACGATGTCGATGGCTATCTGCGCGAGCATACGTTTAAACTCATCGAGGCGGCAGCCGAGGGTGTGGCCCAGATGCTGCTGCGTCGTTACCCCTTGCTGCTTGGCGTGCGTGTTAAGCTCGATAAGCCTTGGGCTCCCGTCGGTCTTCCCCTGGCAAGCTGCGGCGTCGAGATCGAGCGCGTGCGCTAACCGGTTCTAATACGTCTCTATGGGCGGCTGCTTGAGCCGCTGCGATAGAGCTCTATTGTTGGGACAGTACGTGTCGAGCAGGGCGTGAAACCGCTGATTGTGGCTTGGCTCGAGCAGGTGGACGAGCTCGTGGGCGACAACCATGCCGAGACACTCGATGGGATAGGCGGCAAGTTCGCGTGCGATGCGAACGGCACCGGATTTGGGCGTGCATGAGCCCCAACGCGTTTTCATGCTACGTACGGAAACGCGGGAAACGGCGACACCCATTGCGATTTCGTACGCGCGTACCATATCGCGCAGCGCCGTGGTGACCTCGGATGCATAGAGTTGGTCGATGCGGGTCTGGAGCTCATCGGACGTCAGGCCGTCGAGGGTTGCGCGCCGCTTGGCCTGTGGGCGTTCGTTCGATTTGTCGGCACCTATAAAACTTGCGAAGGTGGCCTGCTTGGGCCGCGGTGCGGGGGGCTCAAAGTTGTGGTCGAGTGCATCCTGAACGGTGATGGGTTTGCCCCAAAGCGCAATGATGGACGAGGGGCTGAGCGGCTCTCGCGCCGCCGCCTGACGTTGCTCGCGCTGGGCAAGTCGGCTGATAATCCAGGCGCTGTTGCGCTTCACAAACGCTTCGATACGCTCGCGGCTGGCGCCAAGTGGTGCGCTGGCGTGGACCTCGCCGCTCGATGTGACGCGTAGGTTGAAGTTCTTGACGCACTTTTTGGTAACGACGACGGGGATGGGCGTCCCATCCGGTCGGGATACGGAAATCGTAAACTGCTGCGTCAAAAGTGATCCTTCAGATTGGGGACGGGCCGGCATGTCGACCGTTCGGCATGCCGGCCCGCTCAGGGGATGTGAAATTAATAACGCTCAAAGAAGGCAAGGGCATTATCGCTGCAGAGCTTCTGCATCACGGTCTTGCCAAAGTGCTTGGAGAGCATGTTCTGGAACTCGGGCATCTTGCTGGCATCGGAGAGGAAGGCGGGCACCGTGGCACCGTCCCAGTCGCCGCCGAGCGCGATGACGTCCTCGCCGCCCAGGTCGAGCCAGTGCTCGATATGTGCCGCCAGCTGGTCGAAAGTGACGTCTGCGGCTGTCTTGTCGGTTGCGTCGTTGGAAAGGAACTCGCTGCAGTAGTTGAGGCCGACGATGCCGCCCATGTCGCGAATGGTGCGGAACTGGTCGTCGGTAAGGTTGCGTTTGACGCCGCAAACCGCACGGGAGTTGGAGTGGCTGGCGACGAAGGGACGTGTGGCGTGGGCGACAACCTCGTCAAAGCACTCATCGTTGAGGTGGGAGACGTCGAGTACCATGCCGGCGTGCTCCATCTGCGTAAGTGCCTCGATGCCGGCGGCGGTGAGGCCGGCGTGGGTATCGTGTCCGCTCGCGAGCGGCCCCTGCGCATTCCAGCTGAGTGACGACATAAGCACGCCCAAGCTCTTGAGCACCTCGATCAGCGCGGGGTCCTCGGCAAAGAACGTGGCGTTTTCGATGGTGTGGATGCAGGCGACCTTGCCGTCTTTGAGCGCGGGGCGAATGTCTGCCGCGCTGCGTACGTTGACCATGCGGTCGTGGTTGAGCATTGCCTGGCCGCTCATATGCGCCATGATTTGCGCCTGGAAGCGCGCGGCGTGGGCGGTGGGAATCTCGTCGGGGACAAACGTGGCGAAGCACTGTGCCCACGGCGTGTTGCCGATCTTTGCGAGCGAGATGGCACAGGCGTTACCCTCGATGAGGTCGAAATCTTGCGGATGCGTTTCGTCGCCGGGGAAATAACCGTCGGTGCCGGCGGTAAAGCGCAGGTCGAGATCGAGCGTGGCCCAGCCGATTCGGTCGGCGGTGTCGCAGTGTAGGTCAAATACGGGATATGCCATGGTTCCTCCGGTTGCAGCGTTTCTTTGCAAACTGTCATTGAATTGTATGACTAGGGTA
This sequence comes from uncultured Collinsella sp., assembly GCA_900555515.1. Lineage (GTDB taxonomy): Bacteria > Actinomycetota > Coriobacteriia > Coriobacteriales > Coriobacteriaceae > Collinsella. The sequence goes on along the minus strand of USLO01000119.1, from coordinate 280 downwards.
TAGTTAGCGCCATATGTTCACGGCGGCCCGCGTTGTGCGCCGCCCTTATCACGGAGGTTACCATGTCCAACCAGGGCAAGAAGGTCAAGACCCATTATCGCGGCACGCTCGATGACGGCACGCAGTTCGATAGCTCCTACGATCGCGGCGAGCCGCTGGAGTTCACCTGCGGCGCCGGTCAGATGATCAAGGGCTTCGACGCCGCTGTTGTCGACATGCAGGTGGGCGAGAAGAAGACCGTGCACATTCCTGCTGCCGATGCCTACGGCGAGCACAATCC
>USLO01000118.1 GCA_900555515.1 uncultured Collinsella sp. | reverse complement strand
GCGGATGCAGCCAGGAGGCACGAGGACAACCCACCGTGGCCACGCCCCGTGCTTAAAACCCCAAGAAGGAGTGAACAATGGCAGAAGAGAAGTATGTGCCGCGTCTGAAGACCAAGTACAACAACGAGGTCAAGCAGCAGCTTCAGGACAAGTTCCAGTACGAGAACGTCATGATGATCCCCAAGTTTGAGAAGATCGTCGTGAACATGGGTGTCGGCGAGGCCGCTACCGATTCCAAGGCCATCGACGGTGCCGTGCGCGACCTGCGCGCCATCACCGGCCAGCAGCCGATGATCACCCGTGCCCGCAAGTCCATCGCTACCTTCCGCCTGCGCGCTGGTATGCCGATCGGCTGCAAGGTTACCCTGCGTGGCGACCGTATGTGGGAGTTCTTCGATCGTCTGACCTCCGTCGCGATCCCCCGTATCCGCGACTTCCGCGGCATCTCCGCCAAGAGCTTCGACGGCCGTGGTAACTTCTCCATGGGCGTCACCGAGCAGCTCATCTTCCCCGAGATCGACTTCGACTCCGTCGATCACCAGCGTGGTATGGACATCACTTTCGTGACCACCGCCAACACCGATGAGGAGGCCAAGGCCCTTCTGGACGCCTTCGGTTTCCCGTTCAAGAAATAGGTTCACCTGCCCTATAAGCGCCGTTCCCACAAGGGGGCGGCGCTTGGGGCGAACAATACTCTATGTGAGGAGGATATAAGTGGCTAAGACATCGATGATCGTCAAGTGCAATCGCAAGCAGAAGTTCTCTACTCGTGAGTACACGCGCTGCCAGCGCTGCGGCCGTCCGCACTCTGTGTACCGCAAGTTCGGCCTGTGCCGTGTCTGCTTCCGTGAGCTTGCACTCAAGGGCGAGCTTCCCGGCGTTAAGAAGGCCAGCTGGTAAGTCACTACCAGCGTTTCAAGCATCAGTTTGGAACAGGGAAAACGCGCTAAATAGGCTTTGTCGTTAAGGGCGGCGAAGAACCAAGAGCACGTGTTCATCAAGAACGAAGGAGAATCTGTATGAACCTTACAGACCCGATCGCAGATATGCTTACGCGCATCCGTAACGCTAACTCTGTGAACAAGGCCACGGTCTCCATGCCGAGCAGCAAGAAGCTCGTCGAGATCGCTCGTGTTCTGCACGAGGAGGGCTACATCGAGGGCTACGATGTCGAGGACACCGTTCCCCAGAAGACTCTGCACATCACGCTTAAGTATGGTCCCAAGAAGGCTAAGGTCATCAACGGCATCCGCCGCATTTCCAAGCCGGGCCTGCGTAAGTACACCGGCGTTGCCGACATGCCCCGCGTCCGCGGTGGCCTTGGTACCGCCATTATTTCCACCAGCCATGGCGTTATGACCGACCGCGATGCTCGCAAGCACAACGTCGGCGGCGAGATTATCGCTTACGTCTGGTAATTCGGTCGGTAGGTAGAAGGAAAGGAGATCACCGTGTCTCGTATCGGTAATAAGCCTGTCCAGATTCCCGCCGGAGTCGAAGTGGCAGTCAACGGCAACAACGTTGTCGTCAAGGGCCCCAAGGGCCAGCTCGAGCTCGATGTTTTTGAGAAGCTCACCATCAACGTCGAGGACAACGTCCTCACCGTTTCCCGTCCCGACGACGAGCGTGAGACCCGTGCCCGCCACGGCCTCACCCGCGCCCTCATCCACAACATGGTTGTTGGCGTTTCCGAGGGCTTCGAGAAGAAGCTCGAGCTCGCCGGCGTCGGTTACCGCGTGCAGCAGAAGGGCAAGAACCTCGAGTTCTCCCTGGGCTTCTCGCACCCCGTGATCGTCGAGGCTCCCGAGGGCATCACCTTCGAGGTTCCCGACAACACCCACGTGAACGTCAAGGGTATCAACAAGCAGCAGGTCGGTCAGATCGCCGCTGAGATCCGCGGCCATCGTCCTCCCGAGCCTTACAAGGGTAAGGGTATCCACTATGTTGGCGAGCACATCCGCCGCAAGCTGGGTAAGGCCGCCAAGTAGTCGTAACCGACTCACTCGCATAAGACCAGCACCCCGTTAGGTGCTGGCAAGATCAACCTTTTTAGGAGTTTACGTATGAACAAGCATAAGGCGAAGCTGGAAGGCCTCAAGCGTCGTCAGCGTCGTGTTCGCGGCAAGGTCTCGGGTACCGCCGAGCGTCCGCGTCTTCGCGTGACCCGTACTAACGCCAACATCTATGCCCAGATCATCGACGATAGCAAGGGCTCCAGCCTGACGCTCGTCTCTGCCTCGACCCTCGAGGCCGAGTTCAAGGGCACCCACACCTCGAACAAGGAGGCTGCGGAGAAGGTCGGTCAGCTCGTTGGCAAGCGTGCCATCGAGGCCGGCATCACCAAGGTCGCTTTCGATCGTGGTGGCCGTATCTACCATGGCCGCGTCAAGGCCCTCGCCGACGGTGCTCGTGCCGCCGGTCTCGAGTTCTAGGAGGTATGTAGCACATGGCTCGTAATCAGAAGCAGCAGCGCGAGGCCTCCGAGTTCGAGGAGCGCGTCGTTTACATCAACCGCGTGTCGAAGACCGTCAAGGGCGGTCGTCGCATGAGCCTCGTCGCTCTCGTCGTCGTTGGCGACGGCAAGGGCAACGTCGGCGTTGGCATGGGCAAGTCCGCTGAGGTGCCCCTGGCCATCTCCAAGGCGTCTCTCGATGCCAAGAAGAACATGTTCCACGTGCCGGTGACCGAGCAGGGCACCATCCCGCACGAGGTTCTCGGCCACTTTGGTGCCGGCCGCATCATCATCAAGCCCGCTGTCGAGGGTACCGGCGTTATCGCCGGCGGCGCTGTGCGTCCCCTCTTTGAGCTTGCTGGCATCAAGAACGTCCTGTCCAAGTCCCTCGGTACCGACAACGGCCTCAACATCATCAAGGCTGCCGTCGAGGGCCTCAAGGAGCTCTCCAGCCCTGAGGACGTCGCGGCTCGCCGTGGCCTGACGGTCTCCGAGATGTTCGTCGGTAAGGAGAACTAAGCATGGCTGACACCATCAAGATCAAGCAGGTCCGCAGCACCAACGGTTGCAAGCAGGACCAGGTCCGTACTGTCCGTGCCCTCGGTCTCCACAGGATCCGCGAGGTTCGCGAGATTGCTGACAACGAGTCCGTCCGCGGCATGATCTTCAAGGTCAAGCACCTTGTCGAGATTGTAGAGGAGTAGCAAATGCAGCTTCACGATCTTACTCCCGCGCCCGGTTCCACCAAGAACCGCAAGCGCGTCGGCCGTGGCAATTCTTCGGGTCACGGCACCACTTCTGGCCGCGGTCAGAAGGGCCAGGGTTCCCGCTCTGGCGGCACCAAGGGTGCCGGCTTCGAGGGTGGCCAGACTCCGCTGGCTATGCGCCTGCCCAAGCTTCCGGGCTTCCGCAACCCCCGTCGCATCGAGTACACCGCTGTTAACGTTGAGCGTCTCGAGCGTAAGTTCGAGGACGGCGCTGTGATCGACGGTGCCGCTCTTAAGGCCGCTCGCATCACCAAGAGCGAGTTCGAGCCCGTCAAGGTGCTCGGCAATGGTGAGCTCACCAAGAAGTTCACGGTCAAGGTCGACAAGGTCAGCGCTTCTGCGCAGGCCAAGATCGAGGCCGCCGGCGGAAAGGTCGAGCTGCCGTGCTAAATGGTCTTAAGAATGCTTTCCGCATCAAAGAACTGCGCGAAAAGATTCTTTTTACCATAGCTATGCTCGTCGTGTACCGCATTGGTGCGCACGTTCCTGTGCCCGGCATTCCCTTCCAGGGGATGCTGGGCCTTTTCTCGACCGATAACAATTCGGTCGCCGCAGGTGCTATGGCCCTCCTGAATCTTTTCTCTGGCGGCGCGTTGAGCTATGTGTCGGTGTTTTCGCTGGGCATCATGCCTTACATCACCAGCTCGATCATCCTCCAGATGCTCCAGGCCGTCGTGCCTTCCCTGCACGAGCTTGCCCGCGAGGGCGAGGTCGGTCAGACCAAGATTACGCAGTATTCGCGTTACCTCACCCTGGCTCTGGCAATCCTCAACTCCGTGGGCTACCTCTTCCTCTTTAAGAGCTTCGGCATCAGCTTTAATGGCGCCGGTGCTCCCGAGATCATCTTCGACCTCATGATCGTCGGTACGCTCACCGCGGGCGCCATGCTGATCATGTGGATTGGTGAGCTCATCACCCAGCGCGGTATCGGCAATGGCATGTCGCTGATCATCTTTGCGAACATCATGGCCGGTCTGCCGCAGGCTATCTTCTCCAGCACCGAGGGCAATGCCGGTGGCATCATCACCATGGTGATCATCTGCGCCATCATCCTGCTGGTTATCCCGCTGATTGTTTTCCTTGAGCGCGGCCAGCGCCGCATCCCGGTCTCCTACGCTAAGCGCGTCGTGGGCCGTCGCATGATGGGTGGCCAGACCACCTACCTGCCCATCAAGGTCAACACCGCGGGTGTCGTGCCGATCATCTTCGCTTCGGCGCTGCTGTACTTCCCGGCTCAGATTGCCGTGTTCTTCCCCGGCATCGGCTGGATTCAGGCAGTTGCCTCCGCGCTTTCGACCGGTTGGCTCAACTGGGTGCTTAACGTTGTCCTCATCGTGTTCTTCGCGTACTTCTACACCTCCATGGTGTTCAACCCCGATGACACGGCCGATAACCTTAAGAAGCAGGGCGGCTTTATTCCGGGTGTCCGTCCGGGTAGGGCTACCGCGGCCTACATCAAGAACGCGCTCAACAAGATCACGCTTCCCAGCGCTGTCTTTTTGGCGCTCATCGCCATCGTGCCTTCGATCATCTTCTCCTTCACGGGTAACCATCTGATCCAGGCATTTGGCGGCACGTCCATCCTCATCATGGTCGGCGTCGTGCTCGACACGGTCGATAAGCTCGAAGGTCAGATCAAGATGTATGATTACGATGGATTCTTTAAATAGGCTAGAGGAGGATTGCTCATGAACCTCGTATTGCTCGGAGCTCCGGGTGCCGGTAAGGGCACCGTCGCACAGGAGCTCGTCGCCGAGTTTGGCGTCGCCCACATTTCCACGGGCGACCTGCTGCGTGCTGCCGTCAAGGGTGGCACCGAGCTTGGTATTCAGGCTAAGAAGTACATGGACGCTGGCGAGCTCGTTCCCGACCAGCTCGTGATCGACCTTGTCAAGGAGCGCCTTGCCGCCGATGACGCCCAGCAGGGCTTCATCCTCGACGGCTTCCCGCGCAACACCGCTCAGGCTGTGACGCTCGATTCCGAGCTCTCCGCCATGGGTCGCGAGATCGATTGCGCCCTTCTGGTCGATGTGGCCCCCGAGGTCATTATCGATCGTCTGTCTTCGCGTCGCACCTGCCGCGCCTGCGGTTACACCGGCACCGCTGCCGATGCCACCTGCCCCAAGTGCGCCGGCGAGATGTATCAGCGCGACGACGACAAGCCCGAGACCATCAAGAACCGTCTCGACGTCTACGAGAAGTCCACGAGCCCGCTCGTTGACTACTATCGTGGCCAGGGTCTGCTCAAGTCGGTCAACGGTGACCAGGCTCGCGAGACCGTGTACGGGGATGTCAAAGAGGCTCTCGGTCTATGATCAAGATTAAGTCTGCAACGCAAATCGAGCAGATGAAGAAGGCAGGAGCGCTATCTAAGATGGCGCTCCGCCACGTTGGAGCCATGGT
>USLO01000117.1 GCA_900555515.1 uncultured Collinsella sp. | reverse complement strand
CGGACGGCGGGGCACGAAGTTCATCGCGAGTTCCGCACGCAAAGAAGGCCACTTAATGTGGCCTTCGTCTTGCGCAGAACTGTAGAGCAGGGAACTTCGTGCCCCGACGCCCGGGAGGACGTTTCATTTAGAAAGATGGACCGACCGCCGTCAGCGATGGGAGCTACTCCCCCAGCACGGCCTTTTTGGCGGCTGCAGCCATGTTGTCCAGATCTTCCTTGGTGGGGTGATCCTTTGCGGCGACCCAGTTATCGAGCAGCAACTTAGCGCGGGCGTTGTCGGGATCTTGCTCGAGCATGGCCTCGTAGCGCTGCTTGACCGCGGGACCCATCTTGCCCTGGCACATCGCCCAGCCCGCAAGCTCGGCATCCCCAGCCAAATTGGAAGTTACGCGATCAATAATCTGCTGGTAATAGCTCTGATCGGCACCAAAACCGCAGGTACCAAACAGAAAGACGCGCTTGCCGTGCAAGGCGGAGAGCAACGCCGCGACCGAAGGCGTGCATGCGCCCTTGTCGCACCAAAAGCCAACGAGCACCGTATCGGCAGCGCAGGCACCCTGCGCCTCGCGCGCAACCTGATCTGCGTCCGCATCGTCGCTCAACGCGGCAGCGTGAATAAACTCGACGCCTGCAGCCTGTAGGGCACGCTTGATTGCGCCCGAAACCATCCTGGTATTACCGCTCTTGCTGTTGACCACCAAAGAGCATGTCATAGTCACGTTGCTCGTTTCCCCCAAAACCAAAGCCACTAATGCAATTTATTAGATGAATATCTTAGTACTTACGTGACAGATGTAAACCACCGTCTGTCGATTGGCGACATGGGCGACACCGATGGGGGCAAAACGTCCGCGGTGTAAGCCCCTAAATAGTTGAGACGTGGGGCAAACAAACCTAGTTCATTTGCCCCACGTCTTGCTCACTGGGCGAACTGGCTGCGGTAGAGTTCGGCGTAGAAGCCGCCTGCCGCGAGCAGCTCATCGTGCGTGCCGCGCTCGATAATCTCGCCATCGCGCATGACCAGGATGCAATCGGCGTTGCGAATCGTCGACAGGCGGTGTGCTACGACAAAGCTCGTGCGGCCAGCCATGAGCTCGTCGAATGCCGCCTGCACCTGCAGCTCGGTACGCGTATCGATGCTCGACGTTGCCTCGTCCAGCAGCAGAATCGCCGGATCGGTGAGCATGACGCGCGCGATGCACAGCAGCTGTTTTTGACCCTGGCTAAACGTGCCGCCGTCCTCGCCGATCACCGTATCGTAGCCGCCTGGCAGCTGCACGATAAACTTATGCGCATGCGCGCGCTTGGCGGCCTCGACAATCTGCTCGCGCGTGGCATCGGGGCAACCGTAGGCAATGTTTTCGGCTACCGTGCCCTCGAACAGCCAGGTGTCCTGCAGCACCATGCCAAAGGCGCGGCGCAGGCTCGCACGCGTGTAGTCACGCGAGGAGCGACCATCGACCACGATGCGCCCAGCATCGATATCGTAAAAGCGCAGCAGCAGGTTGATGAGCGTCGTCTTGCCGCAGCCCGTGGGACCGACGAGGGCATAGCGCATACCGGGTTTGGCGTCAATGCAGATATCCTGCAGCAGTTTGCGGTCGGGCACATAGCTAAAGTCCACATGCTCAAACGAAACCTCGCCCTTCGGGGCGGCGAGCTCAATGGCATCCGCAGCGTCGGGCTCCTGCTCGTGCGCATCGAGCAACGCGAACATGCGACGCGCCGAGGCATACGCCGTCTGGATTTGCGTGATGACGTTCGTGACCTCGTTGAACGGCTTAGTGTACTGGTTGGCGTAGGACAGGAAGATCTGCACGCCGCCCACCGTGAGCGCCGCGGGCACGCCCGTGATCACACCCACGCAGCCGATCACGGCAACCACGGCGTAGATGATGTTATTGATAAAGCGCGTGCCGGGGTTAGAAAGCGAACCCATAAACTGCGCGCGCTCGCCCGCCGTATAGAGCTCGACGTTAAGGGCATCAAAGCGCTGTTGAGCGTGCGGGCCGTAGGCGAAGGCGTCCACGAGCTTTTGCTCACCCACATACTCCTCGATATGACCACCGAGCTGGCCCTGGATGCGCTGCTGGGCCGTAAAGCTCTTGTTGGAAAGCTTGGCGATGGCACCGGCCGCAAAGATGGAAAGCGGCGTGACGAGCACCACCACGAGCGTCATGGTCAGGTTGATGGAGAGCATAAACGCGAGCGTGCCCACGATGGTGATGACGCCGGTAAAGAGCTGCGTAAAGCCCTGCAGCAGGCCATCGCCCACCTGGTCGACATCGTTGACCACGCGGCTCATGAGGTCGCCGTGGGCATGGCCGTCGATAAAGCTGAGCGGCATGCGGCTGAGCTTGTCGCTCGCCTCCACGCGCATGTCACGCACCGTTTCGTAGGATAGACGGTTGACGCAGTAGCCCTGCAGCCACTGGAAGGCTGCCGCGCCCACCACGACGATTGCGAGCTTGGTAACGAGCGGCAGCAGCGACCCGAAGTCCACCTGCCCGGCGGCAACGATGAGGTCGATGCCCTCGCCGATGAGGATGGGCGTATAGAGTTGCAAGACCACCGAGATGGCGGCGCTCACAAACGACGCCGTAAACGAAATGCGATGCGGACGGACGTAGCCCAGCAGACGGCGAGTTACCGCGCCTACGGGGTAACGCTCGGGGTCGCCGGGCTGGCGCGGACCGTCGCCCAGGTCGTTGAGGTTATCGTTGCCGGACACGTTGGCCGTCATCGTGGCGACCGAACCGGAAGAAGTATACGGATTCATTTAGCAGCCCTCCTTTGCGCAAGTGGATGCCGGGGCAGCCGGGGCGGACGCGGGACTTGGGACGGACGCGGGCGTCGCGCTCCCCTGCTGACCCTCGAGTTCCTCGCGACGAAGCTGCGACTGGCAAATCTCGCGATAGAGTTGGCAGCTTGCGTACAGCTCGTCGTGCGTACCCAGGCCCGCGACCGAGCCGTGGTCGAGCACGCAGATCATGTCGGCATCGCGCACGGTCGAGACGCGCTGGCTCACGATCACCGTGGTCAGCGGGAGCCCGCCCGCGGCGGCACCGCGTGCGCTGCGCTCGCGGATGGCGTGGCGAAGCGCCGCATCGGTCTTAAAGTCGAGCGCCGAGGCGGAGTCGTCCATGATCAGAATTTGCGGCGAGCCCACCAGGGCACGCGCAATGGTCAGGCGCTGGCGCTGGCCACCGCTGAAGTTCTTGCCGCCCGCCTCGACCGGGGCGTCGAGCCCCTGCGGCTTGTTGCGCACGAACTCGCTGGCCTGCGCTATATCGAGCGCCGCCCACAGCTCCTCATCGGTTGCCGACTCGTCGCGCCAGGTTAGGTTGCTGCGGATCGTGCCGCTCACGAGCGACGCGCGCTGCGGAACAGTCGCAACCACATGACGCAGCTGGTCGAGCGGCCAGGCGCGCACGTCGGCACCCATTACGCTCACGCTGCCGACGCCCGTGTCGTACAGGCGCGGGATGAGTGAGACGAGCGTCGACTTACCGCTGCCCGTGCCGCCGATAATGCCGAGCGTTTTGCCCAGCGGCAGCTCCAGGGTCACGTCATTGACGGCGTTGGCGGCGCCCGCGCCAAACGAAAAGCCCGCATGGCTCAAGCTCAGCGCGGGAACCGGAACAGCGCCACCCGCCAGTGTGCTCGGCTCGGGCAGCTCAACCGGCTGGTTGCCCTCGTCGGTAATGCTCGGCACGCAATTGAGCACCTCGTTGAGACGCGACGCACTGGCGCTCGCCTTGGTAAAGACCACGACCAGGTTGGCGACATACACGATGGAGGTCAGGGTCTGCGTCATGTAGTTGACGAACGCCATGACCTGGCCCTGCGTGAGCTCGCCCACGTTGACTTGGATGCCGCCCACCCACAGGATGGCGCACACGCCCAGGTTCATCACCAAAAACGTGACGGGGTTGAGGATCGACGAGAGCTTGCCCACCGCGATTGCGACACGCGCCTGGTCATCGGCCGCCTGGGCAAAACGCTCACGTTCGTGACCCTCGCGCACAAACGCCCGGACCACGCGGGCGCCCGAAAGCCCCTCGCGGCAAATGAGCGCGATGCGATCGAGCTTTGCCTGCAGCTGCTTGTAATACGGAATGCAGCGCGCCATGACAAACCAAAACACCAAGCCGATGGCGGGCGTGCAAATCAAAAAGATAATGCCGAGCTTAAGGTCGATGGCAAGGGCCGCGACCATGGAGCCCACCGCCAGGAAAGGCCAGCGGATGAGCATACGCACGCCCAGCGCCACGGCGAGCTGCACCTGGTTGACGTCGTTGGTAATGCGCGTGATGAGCGACGGCGTGCCAAAGCGATCGAGCTCAGCATAGCTCAGCTTGTTGATGTGCTGGTAGAGTGCGCCGCGAATGTCAGTACCCATGCCCTGCGAGGTCAGCGCCGCCATCTTTTGGCAGACGAGCGTAAACGAGATGCCGATCACGGCCATGGCGGCGAGCACCATGCCGTAGTGGACGACGGCACTCACGTCGTGCGCACCGATACCTTTATCAATCATCCGGGCAATCACGAGCGGCGTAAGCAGGTCAAAGATCACTTCAATCAGCTTGCACGCAGGACCAATCACCATATACCGGCGAAACTTACCACCAAAACGCCTGAGCAGCTCAATCATAAAAAGGCGCTCCCTATCATCATCTCTCTTCAATCTGATTCATGATAGTACGGAGAACCCTAGAGATGCGTAAGCAACTCGTTACAGAAGAATCTTGGATAGCGGTAAAAACCGCCTATGTTTAGGCGCGGTCAGCGAGCGCCATCCAGAGCGAACAAGTTGGCATGAAAAAGGCAAGGCATAGACCTTCTGGTCATGCCTTGCCTTTTGAATGACAAATTGTCGCTCTGGGCGGCGCGCAGCGTCGAGTCGTTACGCGGTTTGTAAAACCGCGTAACCTACACGGCCTGTGCCAGCTTCTCGGCTCGCTCGGCGGCGGCGAGCGCCTCGATCACGGTGCCGAGCTGGTCGCCCAGAAGGACGCCGTTGTAGGTGGAGTTGAAACCGATGCGGTGGTCGGTCACGCGGTCCTGGGGCTGGTTGTAGGTACGGATCTTCTCGGAACGGTTGCCGTGGCCGATCTGGCTCTGGCGCTCGGCGCCGAGCTCGGCCTGCTGCTTCTCGAGTTCCATCTCGTACAGACGGGCACGCAGCATCTGCATGCAGACCTCGCGGTTCTGGATCTGGGAGCGCTGCTCCTGCGACTGCACCACGGTGTTGGTGGGCAGGTGAGTGATACGCACGGCGGAGTAGGTGGTGTTAACGCACTGACCGCCAGGGCCCGAAGCGCAGTAAGTGTCGATACGCAGGTCGGACTGGTTGATCTGGACGTCAATCTCCTCGGCCTCGGGAAGCACTGCGACGGTTGCCGTGGAGGTCTGGATGCGGCCCTGAGACTCAGTCTTGGGAACGCGCTGGACACGGTGCACGCCGGACTCGAACTTCATGACGGAGTAGACGCGGTCGCCCTCGACCTTGAACTCGATGGACTTAAAGCCGCCGGCCTCGCTGGGGCTGGAATCGAGCACGGTGGTCTTCCAGCCACGCGACTCGCAAAAGCGCTGGTACATCTTGTACAGGTCGCCGGCGAAGAT
>USLO01000116.1 GCA_900555515.1 uncultured Collinsella sp. | reverse complement strand
CAAATGTGAAGCCTATTAGGAATGATTTTTAATAAAACAATTTTGAGATATGAAGATGTTGATTGATTAACGATTGGTAGGCCGTCTGCGATCTCTGCTGAGTACAATCGGGCGAGCAAATGTTGACCTATCAACAAATGAAGGAGCTTCCTTTATGCATCTAGCCCGCCGCGCCTGGTGCCGAACGTATCAAACGGTTTTTCGCATCGCATTGCCGGTGCTGCCCTATACCGAGCCACGCATTCTAGAACACGCTGAGGATGTGCCCACAGTGCTTCAAAAGCGTTCGATACAGCGGGTTCTTATCGTGACGGATCCCGGCATTGCCCGTCTGGGGCTCACGGCACCGCTCGAGACAGCGCTCGCGTCCAAGGGAATTGGCGTTGCGGTCTATGCCGAAACGCGTGCGAACCCCACGGTCTCAAACGTGGAAGAAGCGGCGTCCCTGTATCGAGAGCGCGCCTGCCAGGCCATTATCGGCTTTGGCGGTGGCTCGGCCATGGACTGTGCCAAGGGCGTGGGAGCACGTATCGCGCAGCCAAACAAGCCCATCAACAAGATGCGCGGCCTGTTGCGCGTTCATCGTCTCCTGCCGCTGCTTATTGCGGTTCCCACTACTGCCGGTACGGGAAGTGAAGTCACGCTCGCGGCGGTTATCACCGATGATGAGACGCACTATAAATACCCCATTAACGACTTTGTGCTCATCCCGCGTTTTGCAGTCCACGACCCCGAGTTTACGCGCGGCCTGCCCGCCTCCATTACGGGGCAGACGGGTATGGATGCCCTGACGCATGCTGTCGAGGCCTTTATCGGCCGTAGCACCACGCCCTACACGCGCAAGATGGCGCGTCAGGCGGTCCAGCTCATCCGCGACAATTTGCTCGAGGCCTATGAGCATGGCGACGACATGCGTGCGCGCCGCAATATGCTTTCGGCGGCGTATAAGGCGGGCGTTGCGTTTACCCGCTCCTATGTCGGATATGTGCATGCCATCGCGCACAGTCTGGGCGGACGATACGGAATTCCGCACGGTTTGGCCAACGCGATCATCCTGCCGCACATGCTTCGCGCTTATGGTGACGCCGCCGCCCCTAAGCTTGCCGATCTTGCTCGCATGGCGGGCGTTGCGCCGGCTACCGCGCGGGACAGTCTTGCAGCCGAGGCCTTTATCGATTGGGTCGACCGCATGAACGAGGCCCTGGGAATCCCCAAATATGTCTCGGGTATTCGCCGCTCCGACATTCCCGAGATGGCGGCGCATGCCGATGCCGAGGCCAATCCCTTGTACCCCGTTCCTCTTTTAATGGACCGCCTGGAGCTCGAGCATATGTACGAAGTTGTTGCAGGTGGTATGTTTGAGGACGAGAACTAGGAGGTTGCCATGAACACCGAGGAAATTGCGCGCATCGTCGGCGATCAGCGCACCTACTTTAAGACGCACGCTACGTTTGATGTCGATGCTCGACGTCGCGCGCTCGTGAGTTTACGCGATACGGTACGGGCGCACGAGGCCGATATTGCCCATGCGCTCAAGACCGATTTGGGTAAGTCGCATGACGAGGCATATATGTGCGAGATCGGCACGTCGCTTTCCGAGATTCGCCATCAGATTGCGCATATGGCCCGATGGAGCCGCCCGCGCCTGCGCCCCTGCGACCTCGCCAATGCCATTAGTGTGTGCAAAACGCAAGCCGTGCCCTATGGCGTCACGCTCATTATGGCTCCGTGGAACTACCCGTTTTTGCTGACGCTCGAGCCGCTCGCTGGCGCGCTCGCTGCAGGTAACACCGTGGTCATCAAGCCGAGCGCCTATGCGCCGGCTTCGAGCGCGGTGCTCAGGCAGATTTGCGAGGAAGCATTTGATCCGCGCCTGGTGACGGTCGTCGAAGGCGGGCGTGCCGAGAATGAGGCGCTGCTCGATGAATGCTGGGACAAGATCTTCTTTACCGGTAGCGTTCCGGTCGGCAAGCTCGTCATGGAGCGCGCGAGCAAAAACCTCACGCCCGTGACGCTTGAGCTGGGCGGCAAGAGCCCCTGCATCGTGGATGCAACGGTAAACTTGAAGGTCGCGGCACGTCGCATCGCATTTGGTAAATGGCTCAACGTGGGCCAGACCTGTGTAGCGCCCGACTATCTGCTGGTCGATACGCGCGTGCACGATGAGCTGTTGGGCCTCATCAAGGAGGAGGTCCGCCGCATGTTTGGCGAGCATCCGCTCGACAACGAGGACTACGGTCATATTGTCAATGCCAAGCATTTTGCGCGCGTACGCGGGCTGATCGATCCCGATAAGGTTGTGCTGGGAGGCATGGCGCGCGAGTCGTCGCTCAAGATTGAGCCGACGATCCTAGACGGCGTGACCCCCGATGACGCCGTGATGCAGGAGGAGATTTTCGGCCCTATCTTGCCGGTACTGACGTTTGAGAGCCTAGACGAGGCCGAGACGTTTATTACGGATCGTCCGACGCCGCTGGCCCTGTATATCTTTAGTCAGGATCGCGAGGTTCAGCAGCGCTTTGTGCGCTACGTGCCTTTTGGCGGCGGCTGCGTTAACGACACCATCATGCACTTGGCTACGAGCCATATGGGCTTTGGCGGCATGGGCGCGAGCGGCATGGGACAGTACCATGGCCGCGAGAGCTTCGATACGTTTAGCCGCAAGAAGAGCATCGTGAACAAGGCAACGTGGCTGGACGTGCCGTTTCGGTATGCGCCCTACGCAAGCTGGAAGCACAAATTTGTGCGCATGTTTGTGCATTAGGAAATGGCAGGTAATACGAACAAGTGTTCCTATTACCTGTCATTTACGTTAGACTACTGCTATGGGGTACGGATGGGCCAACTCCCTTTAGAAGGGAATTGGTATGAACGTAAGCGATGTTATTTCGTTACTGGCGTTGTTAATCGCGGCTATCGAACTCGGCCTGTTTATCGGCCGAATGAAATAGCCGCCCCCGCGTAAGCGAAGACGGCCACTTCTCACGATGAAAACGTGTATCGGAGTTGGCAAGACCCGCTGCCACGGGTGCCATCCGTACCCCTATCTTATCTGCAAGCGTTCTGTCTCGCAAGCGTTGCGGCAACTGGGTGAAAGGCGCGAGCGGGTGAATTCGTGTCCGCACGGGCCCGTAAACTTCTCAGTGAGGTTAAGCGTTGGTTTATCCGGCCGTTAGAGGAGTTGCCATGTACGAGCCTTCACGTGTTCTTCTGTCATTTCATATCGCAGGATTTCAATATGCCGACGGCGCTTTGGTCCTAGGCGATCTTAAAGCGGGCGATAAACTGACGCTGTGCGCCGAGCGCGATAATCCCCATGATCCCGAGGCGGTTGCGATTTACTATGGCAACACCAAGCTTGGCTATGTTCCGGGAAACGAGGTCGGCCCGCTGTCCTTGATGATGTATTACGGCCATGAGGACGTATTTGAGGCCCGCGTGCAACAGGTTGCTCCCGAGCGCAGCCCGTGGCATCAGGTGCGTGTTGGACTCTACGTGGTGGATGCTCGCTAATCGGTAAGGGAGACTGCCATGTTTGATGACGACGACCAGTTCGATCTGACAGACGATCCGTTTGAGTGGGATATGCTACTCGATGACGATGAGTTGGAGCGGGATCGTAAGAAGCGGCAGGATAAGAATACCCAGGGTGACGCTTCGAAAAAGCAAGACCAACGCCGCCGCGGACTGTTCGGCGGGTTCTTTGGATAACCGCCGCATCGCTGCGTCTGTATACTTAGCACGAGTTGAACACGTTGCGAAATGAGGACAGAGACGATGATGTGGTTTACCGCCGATCTGCACCTGGGCGATACGAATATCTTGCACGACATGGACCGGCCGTTTGGCTCGGTCGAGGAGATGAATCGCAAGGTCATCGATGCCATCAATGAGTGCGTGGCTGTGGATGACCGTCTCTACATTCTGGGTGACTTTACCTATCGTTTGCCCCTGGCGGAGGCGGTGCGCCTGCGCGAGCGTATTGCCTGCCAAAACGTGACGCTCATCCGTGGTAACCATGACGGCGATTGGGAAGATCCCGACGTGCCGCAAATTTGGGAAGACGTGCGTGATTATCTGGAGATTGCCCCCGGCTATGCCAAGGGCCATCGTCTGGTTATGAGCCACTACCCCATGCTTAGCTGGAATGGCAAGGCGCGTGGTGCCATCATGCTGCACGGACATATCCACAGCAGGGGAGACCGCACCAACGCACGCAACCGCGATCGCGAGCGCCCTATCTTTCGCTACGATGTCGGTCTCGATGCCAACGAGTACAGGCCCGTAAGCCGAGACCAGATCTTGAGCTTCTTTGGGCTATAGGGCGCCCAAACCACCACAAAGGGGACAGGCACCTTTGTGGTGGTTCTGGCGCCGTTGCCATTATGGCGGCGGCGCCTTTTTTGTCCGTGCGGCGCGGTAGAGTGTAGGCGGTTGAAATTTGCGTCCATCGAGGAGCTGCTATGAACGAGATCAGGTGCCCGCATTGCGGCGAAGTGTTTAAGGTCGATGCGTCCGGCTATGCGGATATCGTCAAACAGGTGCGCGATGCTGAGTTCTCGCGCGACCTGGATGAGCGTGTGAAGGCAGTCCAGCGCGAGGGCGAGCAGGCGCTGGAACTTGAGCGCTCGCGTTCGACGGCCGCCTTGCAAGAGGCAGAGTCTCAGCGCAACGCTCAGCTTGTCGAGCAGAAGAACGCTGCGGCCCAGCAGCTGGCGCAAGAAGTCGCCAAGCGCGATGCCGAGCTTGCCGAGCTGCGCGCCAAGCTTGAGGGCGCTGCCACGGAGCGCGAGAGTGCAAGCCAGCGCGCGGCGGTTGAGGCCCGTGCGGATGCGCAGAAGGAAAACGCAGAGCTCCAGCGTGAGATTGACAACCTGCGCGCGCAGCTGGGACGCAAGGATGACGAAGCCAAACTTGCCGAGGCGGCGGCGCGCAATGCTGCTCAAAACGATCTGTCCGCCCGCGACGCTCAGATTGCTGAGCTACAGGCAAAGCTCTCCGCTGCGGACAAGGCCCAGGAGATGGCGCTTGCCGCTGCCACGGCAGAGTCGCAGCGTGAGCTCGATGCCGCTCGCAGCGAGGCCGAGCGCGCGCTTGCTGACTATCGCGCGAAGGTACAAGAGAAGTTTTCCGCCGCAAAGGCTCAGTCCGAGCAAGAGGCCGAGGGCCTGCGTGCCCAGCTGCGCGAACAGGAGCTGACGGCCAAAATGAACCTATCGGAGGCGGTCGCCGCGGCGGAGCGTGAGCGCGATGAGGCACGTGCCAAGCTCGCGAGCGAGCTGGCGGTGCGCGATTCTCGCGAGGAACAGGTCAAGGTGGCACACGAGCTCGAGCTCGCGCAGGCCAAGCGCGCGAGCGATGACCTGATTCGCTACAAGGACGAAGAGATTGAGCGCCTTAAGGATATGAAGGTCCGCCTGTCCACCAAGATGGTGGGCGAGTCACTCGAGCAGCACTGCGAGACCGAGTTTAACCGTCTGCGCATGACGGCGTTTCCTAACGCGTACTTCGAGAAAGATAACGATGCGTCCGAGGGTACCAAGGGCGACTTTATCTTCCGTGAGTGCGACGCGAGCGGCAACGAGGTCATTTCGATTATGTTCGAGATGAAAAACGAGAACGACGAGACTGC
>USLO01000115.1 GCA_900555515.1 uncultured Collinsella sp. | reverse complement strand
CCTCTCTTGTACGAGAAAGGACGCGTAATGAAGATCATTAAAGCTAAAGACTACGAGGATATGAGCCGCAAGGCCGCTAATATCATCTCGGCCCAGGTTATCCTCAAGCCCGACTGTGTGCTGGGTCTTGCCACCGGCTCCACCCCGATCGGTGCCTACAAGCAGCTCGCTGCTTGGTACAAGAAGGGCGACGTCGACTTTGCCGAGGTCAGCACCTACAACCTGGACGAGTATCGCGGCCTTTCGCACGACGATCCCCAGAGCTATCACTACTTCATGCGTGAGAACTTCTTCGATCACATCAACATCGACCTGAACAACACGCATGTGCCCGACGGTTCCAACCCCGACGCCGCCGCTGCCTGCTCTGAGTACGACAAGATTGTCGCCGAGGCCGGTTACCCGGATCTGCAGCTGCTCGGCATTGGCAACAACGGCCACATTGGCTTCAACGAGCCCGATGACCACTTCTCCAAGGGCACGCACTGCGTCGACCTCACCGAGAGCACCATTCAGGCCAACAGCCGCCTGTTCGACAGCATCGACGATGTTCCCCGTCAGGCCTACACCATGGGTACCCAGACCATCATGTATGCCCGCATGATCCTGGTCGTCGCCAATGGCGAGGCCAAGGCTCAGGCCGTGCATGACATGTGCTATGGTCCGGTTACGCCCGAGTGCCCGGCTTCGATCCTGCAGCTGCACACTAACTGCGTTGTCGTTGCCGACGAGGCCGCCCTTTCGCTCTGCGAGTAGCGCGAATCCTGCAGCTCGACATAGCCTTGCCTAAGGCCTCCGCTTTGCGGGGGCCTTTTTGCTATCCCTTTTTGCCCACTTGACCAAAAACTTGCCGCAAGCTTGACGAATGCCGGATGTCCAACAGCTTGATTCATTCTATACCAGATTCTATGCAAAAATGCCACTAGAAGGTCGTAGACGGTAGCGGGTGCTAGGCGAGTTGAATGACATGGCTGAACCTTGTTCATCTGCGTTACACTGCCGCTTAGATGGGACAAGCTGACAAGCTCATTTACCTGCTTAAAGACCGATTAGTCGGGGGATTAATAACAATCGGTCCTCGCTGTACAAAAACTTGCCGCTTGCGTACCAAAAGACAACCTAAAACACAAGGTCGCTCTATTCATAGCGCGGCTTGTATGGTCTTGCGGCTACAGTGTCCATACGGTCGAGTTGAGGAGCGGGCATGGTAAACGATTTGAGCGGTATAGACGACCTCGAGCTGATGCCGCTGGGCGGAGGCTATATGGTGCGACGCGAACGCTTGATGAATGAGCTTATCGCCAAGGGCCGAAAGGCCGGCATCGTGGTTCTTTATGCGCCCGACGGGTTTGGGAAGACCTCGGTGCTGCTGCAGTACACCCATGAGGTTAAATGCGACCCGACGCGAGGCCCCGTGCGGATTATCGAGGCCGATCGCGCCACTGGGCGCGAGGTGTTTATGCAGCTCGAGGTGGTTACCGAAGAACTCAAAGACAAACCGCACTCCCTTATCGCGATTGATAATGTGCCAAACCTCGATCAGCACGATACCGAAGACCTCATCGACAGGATTCGCGGCCTGCGCGCTATGGGGGTAGGGGTCTTTATCTCCTGCCGTCCTTCAAATCGTCAGCTGATTCATGGGCTGGGCGATTCGGTTAAGATCAATGCGCAGATGCTCAAGGTGCATGCCTATGAGTATTCGGCGTGGGCATCGGCGTTTTCGATCAGCACATCGCTCGACTTCTATCAGCTCACGCAGGGCGTGCCCGAGCTCGTTTCGGCATTGCAGACGGGTCTGTATGGCCAAGGCGACGTAGCCGGCCTGCTCGAAAACGAGATTGTCAACGTATATGGCGCGGCACTTGCCGATCTGGCTTCGCTCGACAATAATGCGCTGTTTTGCGTGGCATGTCTCATGGTTTTGATGGGCGAGGGCAATATCGCAGAACTCGAGGCTTGCGGGGTGAGGCTGTCGATGGTCGACCAGTCCTATTTTGTACGCGACTACCCGATCTTTGGCTTGGATCCCGCCGAGCGGAGTTTTACGTGTCTGGGCACGGAGGATAACGGACGCTTGCGCTTGCGTAAGTTGGTGGCCGAGGTTCGCCCCGAACTTGTTCCGAGGGCGGCCCGGATTTTGCTTAAGGCGGGCCGATGCGATGCGGCGATGGGCCTGGCGGACGCCTTTTTGGACCGTGAAGCGGTCCTTGAACTTGCTGGTCAGTATGGGGTCGATCTTGCTCTGACGGGGCACGGGGCCGATATCTGCCGAGCAGCGCTGGGCACGATCGATGCCGACGATCCGGCTCCAGAGCCAACGCCTGCCGAGGCGCTTGGCGTATATCTGGCAGCGGTCAGCGTGTCCAATACAAAGCTTGCTCGCTATATGGCATCGGTCATCGAGCGCGGGGGCGAACGGGCGGCCTGCGAAATAGACCCTGTTTCATGGAGGGTGGCCCAGACACTGACGGCTGTTTGCTATGGGGACAACGGGCTTGGGCTTCCTACGAACCTGGCCGTGCCAGAAATAGAGACGTCCCACACCGCACTCGACATGCTGTCCGCGCATATCGAGGTCAAGCGATGCCTGACCGAACGGGGAGATGACGGCGGCGTTCTACAGCAGCTCAAAACGAGCAAGGCCTACGACTGCGAGCTCGACATCGCGGGGATTGTTATACGGGCCGATAGTATGCTGGTGGAGCTCTTTGACGGGTCGTTTGCGGGAACCGACGAGCGCGACGACGAGATGACGATGGTGCGGGAGGCGCTCGACGTACGTGGGCTTAAGGCGATGGCTATCTGGGTGCGCATGGTGTTGGCGGCACGGCGGCTCCTTTCCGGCTTGCCGGTAACCGACGACGCGGCGTTCAACGAGCTCGATCGTTTTGCCGTGCGCATGCGCGACAACCAGATTCAGCTGTTTGGCCTGTTGCTAGAAGGCTGGCAGTCGCTGGCAGAGGGACGGCCGGTTAATGCAAAGTTCCGTGCGGTCCAAGTGCTCAAACTTGCCGAGGAGTCGATTGGGTACATGCGCGATAACGCATTGCTGCTGGAGCGCGCGGCATATCTGCGTAACACCTCGATGGTTTCGGTACGCGAGGAAGCGGAGCTACTCGATATAAGCCAGACGCAGGTTGGTGGCGCAGAAGCCTGGATGGTGGCGCTGCATTTGGCCTGTGCGGGCCGAGACAGCGATCTTGCGGCCTGGATGTCCATGAATCGTGCGGGGATTCTAGAGCCATCGTATCGGCTCTTTGCGCGCCTTGCCATGCATTGTCTGGGCGAGCCGGCGGCCAGGATACGCAAGAAGCTTCCCGTGCGCGAGCTGTCGCGGTACTCGCTGCGCGACGATTTGGAAGGGGAGGGCGAGCGCCTATTCCAGGCCGGCGAGGTTGAAGCCGTTGATACCATCGACCATATCGAGATTCGCATGTTTGGTGCGTTTCGCGCCGAGCGCGACGGGTTTCCCATCACGGACAAAATGTGGCGCCGCAAGAAGGCGGCGACGCTTGCCGAGCGGCTTGCGCTGGGCATGGATGCGCTCGTCGATCGTGAGACGCTGGCCATGGAGCTGTGGCCCCATGCCGAGTTCAATAGCGCCCGCAACAACCTGTACTCGACGATATCGCGCTTGCGGTCGGCTTTGGGACCGACGCCGGATGGCAAGTCGTGCGTGCTCATCCAAAATGAATGCATCGGACTCAACGGCGACTACGTCAAGACCGATGTACGGCTGTTTGACCAGATAAGCCGCGAGGTTTTGGGAAATCGCACGGGTGCGCGCGGGCCCCATTTAGTTGAGCTGTGCCTTAAGATAGAGCAGCTTTATGCCGGACCGCTGTATGTTCCCAATGGCTGTAATCCCACCTACTTTTTGCGCATGCGGCGCATTATGCAGTCAAAGTACATCGATTGCATGATTAAGGGAGCAAATGCCGCTCTAGAAGAAAACGATCTGCAGTCGGCGATTTGGCTGGCGGAGTCGGGGCTTCGACAGGAAACGGCGCGTGAGGATATGGTGCGCTGCGCCATGCGCGTCTACAGTGCGGCGGGGCGGCGGCGCGATATCGTCGAGCTGTACAGCGGGCATATGCACCACCTGAGGGAGCAGGTCAATGGCGTGCCCGAGCCCGAGACGCGGCGTCTATACGAGCGCTTGGTGGAGGGGCGGCTCAATCGCGTGCTGGTCGAGCGATAAAAAACGGGTGCCCGAAGTACTTGGGCACCCGTAAGCTTGCTATGTGTTGGATCGCCGGATCATTGGCTCTTAGACGAGCTTGATCTTCTCGATGTCCTTGCGCGAGGACTCGCGATACAGTGAGAACTTGCGGCCGATGACCTGGACGACCTCGGCGTGGCAACGCTCGGCGAGCTCCTCGGCGGCCTCGCGGGCGGAAAGGCTGGAGCCATCGAGCACGGAGCACTTAACGAGCTCGTGCTTCTCCAGGTAGGCGACCGTCTGCTCGACGGTGCCCTCGTTGACGTCGGACTTGCCGATGATGATGGCGGGGTTGAGGTGATGGGCCATGCTGCGAAGCTGCTTGACCTGTGCTCCTGTCAGTGCCATGGGTTCTCGCTTTCTATGTATGGGGCGCCCCGCGACGGGGCCTTAATCTACGTGAACTGTCCCACGATAGCGCAGGAACGGCGTGGTGTGGAGCGCGTTTACCCAGTTCAAAAAGAATGCGGATGCCGAGTGAGTGGGCGGTGCGGGCTGCGAACAGGCTATGAGCTGGGCGCAGAGACCGGCTCCCATGCAATAAACGCCCAACGAACCTTGCGGACATGATCGAGCATATAGCGCCCCTGCGGCACGCCCTTGGAGCCCGGCTCACCGGCATGGGGATTCTCGATCATGTGCTGGGCGATGTAGTCGCGCAGACGGTCGACCTTATCCTCGTTGCCATGCTCAAGCATACGGGAGAAGTCTGCCACACCTGCCTCAAGGCTATCGAAGGTATCGCGACGAGGCGATTCAAAGTACGTAACCTGCGGCAACGCACCCATCTGAATGAGGATGTTGAAGGCGTACACAAAGCCATTACTGCAGGTAACCGAGGCGCCGATGGCGTTCATCACGTGCAGGTCGTAGCGCGGGCTGGAGTTGGCGACCATCGTGACAGCACAACGCCGGCGAGCCGTGCGGTCGAGCTTGGCAAGCGCGCCTTTTAGGTTGGTCGTGGTGACAGAGCGACTGGCAAAGGCAACATCCACCGCTTTCGCGACCGGTCCAACCAAATCCCAATCATCATCCCAAGCAAGCTCAAGCGGCGTAATAAGATCTTCGAGCCCGTAATACTCAATGCCGGCATCAAGCGTGCCCAACATGGCAGGAGAGAAGTCGGCAGCAATCACGGAATGCCCAGCCTGAGCAAGCGGAATAGCAATCGACCCAGCCCCACACCCCATATCAAGCACCGACTCGTCTGGCTCAAGCGCCAACAGCTTCATAAAATCCCGAGCATAAGGGGCAGTCTCAAGCGGCCGAAAATGCCGAGCCCGCTTATCCCACTCAAAAGAATCATCAGCCCGCCGCCGATCAGCTTGCAGACGCATCCATTCGCCATTCCAATCCGCAGCAAGCAGCTCAGAACGATTCTCCCCATCAACCACGGGCCAACCTCCTAGCAACAAAAAAGCGACTCCTCCCAAAAGAAGAGCCGCAACCAGCATATA
>USLO01000114.1 GCA_900555515.1 uncultured Collinsella sp. | reverse complement strand
CTGCTGAAGGTCGAGCACCTCTCTAAGGAGTTCCCCGCTGAGTCCGGCATGTTCGCCAAGCGCTTCTCCAAGCGTGTTGTCTCTGCAGTAAATGACATTTCGTTCGAGATTTATCCGGGCGAGACCTTTGGTCTGGTTGGTGAGTCTGGTTGCGGTAAGTCCACGACGGGTCGCACCATCATGCGCCTGACCAAGCCGACCGCCGGTAAGGTGTTCTTCCAGGGCAAAGATGTTGCCGAGATGAGCAAGCATGAGATCAAGGACATGCGTCGCGAGATGCAGTTCATCTTCCAGGATCCCTATGCTTCGCTCAATCCCCGTATGACCATCGGCGAGATCGTCTCCGAGCCCATGACCATTCATGGCGTGGGTACCAAGGAGGAGCGTATCGAGCGCGTCCGCGAGCTGCTGGACGTGGTCGGTCTGAATCCCGAGCACATCAACCGCTATCCTCATGAGTTCTCGGGCGGCCAGCGCCAGCGTGTCGGCATCGCCCGCGCGTTCGCTCTGAAGCCCAAGCTGATTATCTGCGACGAGCCTGTCTCTGCACTTGACGTATCCATTCAGGCCCAGGTTCTGAACCTTCTTAAGGAGCTCCAGGACAAGTTCGGTACCGCATATCTGTTTATCGCTCACGACCTGTCCGTCGTGCAGCACATTTCCGATCGCGTTGCCGTTATGTATCTGGGTAAGATGGTTGAGGTTTCGGACTGGAAGACGCTCTACAGCGAGCCTCACCATCCGTACACGCAGTCGCTGCTGTCTGCCGTGCCGGTTCCCGATCCTGATATCCAGAAGACCCGCAAGCGCATCATCCTCGCCGGCGATCCGCCGTCGCCGCTGGATCCGCCGACCGGTTGCCGTTTCCACACTCGCTGCCCGATCGCTCAGGGTATCTGCTCTGAGAAGCTTCCCGAGTTTAAGGAAGTTGCACCTGGTCACTGCTGCGCGTGTCACTTCGCGGAGCCGTTCCCGATCAAGGAATCGCACATCGATCTGTAGTCGGTTGTTCTCGTCCGGGCCCGCCCTGAAGTTACTTTTCAGAACGTCCTCGGACATGCAAGAAACCCCCGCTGCGCACTTCGTGCGGCGGGGGTTTCTTGCGTCCTGCGGAGTGTTCTGAAAAGTAACTTCAGGGCGGGCCCTGCGGTAACTCGGCAGGGGGAGTGCGATTCCTCGATCGCTCACTTAATCTAATGGGAAAGATAGTGAGGCCGGAGCTTTAGCTCCGGCTTCCTTATATAAGGGCTCGGCAAAGCCGAGTCACCAAATTTGCATCAGCCCCCAGAACATGTTAGAGAACGGTGCCTGGAGTACGTGAACGTAGGCCCCGAATCGGTGTTGCCTCCCGGCGCATTCCGCAGGGGGAGCGATATTTTGCAGCACGAAGTGCGCAGCAAAATATCGCTCATGCCCGAGGACGCGCCGGGAGGCAACACCGATTCGGGGCCGGACACACGGATCTACCTGCGCATTTACAAATTCGTAAACTTTTTTGAAAAAAGTGCTTGCACAGTTCTCGAATCATAGGTTATTATCTTCCTCGTTGAACGCGCGGGTCCAACAAAAAGAACCGTGAATCAACAACATAGCATGTCGGAGTGGCGGAATTGGCAGACGCGCTAGCTTGAGGTGCTAGTGACCGCTTTTTGGTCATGCGGGTTCAAGTCCCGCCTCCGACACCATCGCATTTGAGAAGCCTCTTCGGAGGCTTTTTTGTTACCGATAGACGGTGGGGTCCACGATGGAAACGCTTGAACGCAACGAGTGGGCAGACGTTGCCCAACTAGTCGAGATCACGAGCGATGCTGTCATCATCTGCGAGCTCGACGGAACCATTCTGCATGTGAATAATCGCTTACTTGGTTTGCTGTGCGAGGAACGCGCCGACGTCATCGGTGGAGATGTTAAAGACGTCCTGTACTCGTCCGCTTTTGAACGTGCGACGGAACATCGTCTGCCATTTGAAACTGATGGCTCCGAGAACGAACTGATGCTCAAGCTGAGTGACGGCTCCTTTATCCCCGTCTTGGTTCGTGCGGGCTCCGTAACGCCTCCACGCATCTTTGGGCGCCGCGCGCCACGTGTCCTGGTGGCGCTCCATAGCATCGAAGAACAGTATTCGCACGACCGCCAGCTCAAGCGTGCGCTTTCGGAGCTTAGAGTGGCGAACAAGCGCCTCTCTGGCACGCTCTCGGTCATTATGAGCACTGTGGGCTCCGATGAGTTACCCAGCCTACTTGATACCGTTTTGAACCAGCTTGTAGGAACGCTCGATGCTTCGGGTGCCGCTATCTATTTTTCTGAGAGCGGCGGTTTTAAACTTCGCGGTGTTTCCAAGGAGCTGTACGACAGCTACCTGCCTGAGTTTTTGCCGTATGGTGCTGGCATTCCGACGTATGTTCTTCGTGAGTCGCGTGCCTGTCGCTTGTCGATTCAACAGGACCTTGAGGGTGATAAGGCCGCCTCCGGTATGTTTATGGACTTGGACAATCGTTCTAAGCACCTGTTGCGCATGCAGGATATGCCTCCGTACCGCAGCGAGATCTGTCTTCCCGTTTTTTACGGTACGCAGATTCTTGGCGTGCTGGAAGTTGGTTGGAAACGCCCTCAGGCACCGCTCGCCTATGACGTTAATGTGCTCGAGGTCATTTGCGATTACCTGTCTATCCAGCTGGTCGGCATGGCATCGAGCCTTCGCTCCCGTCGCACGGCCGAGCTTGGCCGCTCGCTCAATGTCTTGCGTGATGAGTTGTTTACCTTTCTAGACGATTCCGCCGCGGCTACCCAGGCGGTATCGTCCGAGATCTGCAATATGCTTAACTGCCATTTTTGCCCTGTTGAGTATGACGCCAGTCTGGATTCCTACGTCATAGATTTTGAAGGCGGCAGTCGCGTTGCTTTGCCGGACGATCCCGAGAAGCTTTTCTTTTCCACGACGGCGCCAGCGGCACGTCTGGGGGCTGGCCCTGATGGCTTTGAGGCATCTGTTTTGGGCGGTACGAGTGCCGAGGACCTTAAACACGTCCGTATAACTCGCGTTGACGAATCGATGCCTATGGGAGGCTGGCTTAGGGCGCATGGTCTGCCTTGTCAAGGTCTCTACGTCGACTCCGGCATCGAGGCGGGGCGCCCGCGCTCTGAGGGTGATGGCAAGCACAGTAACGACGCGATTGTTCCCGCTTCTGTTGCGAAGAGCCCGACGACGCGCGCGCTGCTGCTTCGTGATGGTAGCCAAGAGCCGATTGATGATCTTGAATATGACTACTTGGTGCACTTGGCGCATGACTTTGAACTGATCTACGAAGGCGAATCTCAAAAGCGCGAGGAGCGCCATATCGCTCAGACCCTTCAGATCGGCATGAGAAATTCCCTGGGGGATGTTCCGGGTATCGCAACCGATTCGGTGTACCTGTCGGCCACGAACTCGGCGTTGGTCGGCGGCGATTTCTATACGCTCATCCGTCTTCCCGACGACTGCGCCGTCATGATTTTGGGCGATGTGTCTGGCAAAGGCATTGAGGCTGCATCGATGTCCGCGCTCGTCAAGACGGCCCTGACGGCATATGCCTGGGAGGGCGCTGGACCGGCCCGCATGGCACGCTCCCTTAACAGCATGCTCATGGGCTTCTCGAGGGTCGAGACGTTCGTGACGGCCTTTATCGCCAAGATTGACCTTAAAGCCGGACGCGCAACGTATTGTTCGGCGGGCCATCCTCCGACCATGGTCATCAGGCCAGAGTCGATGCCGCTGGGTGGCGGCGAGGCCCGTGGGGGAGAGGTCGAGCTGCTTGGATGCCAATCGGGCGTAATCGGTGCCTTTGAGAGCATGGTGTACGAGACGGGAGTGTTTACGTTCGCTCCTGGCGACATGCTCTTCATGTATACGGATGGAACGATTGAGGCCCGCGACCGCACCGGAGCGTTCTTTGGCGAGCAGCGCCTTCGTGACCTTCTGCTCTCTGTCTCGGGTGAGGGCGTATCGGGAATCTGCGGCAAGGTCTTGGGCGAGCTTGACCGATTTACCGAATCGGCGCTGGACGATGACATTGCATTGGTGTCCCTTGAGTTTTTACGGGGTCGTTCATAGACGACGCTGGGCGGGCTGAATCCGTACGGTTGGGGAAACGAATGCATCGAGTGGGCTTTTTTGGGGAACCATGGTCGTATGAATGAGTGGAATGACATAGCGGTTTTGACGCCACCAGGCGATATCGACATCGCCACGGTGCCTGCGCTGCGTCGGCGGCTGGATGCTTTGATTGGCCGCGGCGTGCGTCGTGTCGTCATCAACTGTCAGACTGTTAGCTTTATCGATTCGACGGGCTTGGCATTCCTGCTTACGCGCGCTCGTGAGCTCATGAGGCGAGAAGGCCTGCTTTCGCTCGTCAATGCATCAGGTGAAGTTGTTCGCTTTTTGGAGATTGCTCGTCTTGTCGATATCCTTCATGTCGCGGGGCCGGCACGGGAGTCTATTCCCGCCATTCCGGTGGGGGAGCTGCCTCGCTGGAGTAAGAGCGTCGAGGTCCGTCAGGGTATCGAGAATCTTCCATACTACCGACATCGCATCGCCGAACTCCTTGAATCGCTTCCGTTGCGCCGTGACGAGCGCTACGATGTCGCATTGGCGTCGGGGGAGGCGCTGGGTAATGCCTATGACCATGCGGGCGGTATCGGGTGCGTCCTGACGGTTCAGGCCTATGGCGATCGCGTTGTGGTTGAGGTGCTTGATCGAGGTGCCGGCTATTCTATCGATGAAACGAGCGAGCCGGTCGCATCCGAGGAGCGCGGCCGTGGCATCAAGCTTATGCGTATGCTCGTCGATAACGTGGAGGTTGCTCGTCGTACGGACGGCGCCGGCACGCGCGTACAGATGGTGAAGCTGTTTAGCGGAGCGCTGGAATCGTGTGCCTAGCCAATCGCTTTAGCGCGTTTAGCTACTAAGAACATGCGGCAGACAAGTTTTTTGAAAAAAGTACTTGCGTCTTTTGGACAACTCGCGTAAATTAATAACCCGCAAGCGGACATGGCTCAGTTGGTAGAGCACAACCTTGCCAAGGTTGGGGTCGCGGGTTCGAGCCCCGTTGTCCGCTCCATTGCATTTCCGGACCGTTTAGGCGGTCCTTTTTCGGCGAAGTGGCCAAGTGGTAAGGCAGAGGCCTGCAAAGCCTTTACCCCCGGTTCGAATCCGGGCTTCGCCTCCAGGCAACATCCGGGCGCTCCGGCGCCCGTTTTGTTTTACATATGCGGACATGGCTCAGTTGGTAGAGCACAACCTTGCCAAGGTTGGGGTCGCGGGTTCGAGCCCCGTTGTCCGCTCCAAACGCAACAGCCCGACTACTACGGTAGCCGGGCTTTTTTGTACCTATCTCCTAGGCTCGAACCCGAGAGGGGGCGAGCGTTTTGGGTCGGGCTTATAGGACAAAATGTGTGTCCACGTTGGGGGCATCGGCGCAGGTCGATGCCCCTTTTTCAGCCGTTTAAATTCCGTGCCCGCTTTTAACCGCTCGGACAGAATGTGTGTCCGGTTGCCTGTCGTTCCCGCAGGTAGATAACCTTTTCCGGAACCGTTAAATATCCTTTCGGAAGAGGTGCCCATGAAGGCCGTTTATTGCCTCTACTGCGGCGGTCGGACCAAGCGCAACGGCAGGACCTCATCGGGGTCCCAGCGGTGGAGGTGCACGGCCTGCGGCG
>USLO01000113.1 GCA_900555515.1 uncultured Collinsella sp. | reverse complement strand
AGGAACTTTGCCACGATGGTGTCGTCAGTCACGGCCATGAGGGTTGAGCCGGAGCCACTGATCCAGATGGTCTTGGCGCCTCCGTTAAGGCAGGTGTCGCGCACGGCGTTGTAGTCGGGGATGAGGCGGCGGCGATAGGGCTCCTGGATACGGTCGTCGTTGGCGGCGGCAATCAGGTCAAGGTCGCCGGTCTCCAGGCCGCGCGTCATGCCGGCGATGCGGCCCATTTGCCATACGGCGGTGGAGAGTGGAATCTCCTGTGGTACAACCTTGCGGGCCTCGCTCGTGTGTACCTCGTAGGGCGGAATCACGGTAATAAAACGCAAGCGATCGCTCGCCTCGTAGCGCAGGCACTGGGGGAGCGAATCAGTCGGCGTAAAGGAGCAGACGGCACCGCCCAGGATGGCAGGGGCGACGTTATCGGGATGGCCCTCGACCTCGGTGGCAATGCGGACGAGCTCGGCACGGTCGACGGTGTGGCCCGTCAGCGCGGCGGCAGCCATGATGCCGGCGACGACGCAAGTGGAGCTGGAACCCAGGCCGCGAGCGACGGGCACGTCGGTTTGAATGTCGATGGCAACGGGGAAAGCCGGCTCGCCCCACGCGGCCAGTGCATCGACAAAGCTCACGTAGACCAGGTTGTTCTCGTTTTGGAATTCCTCGGGGCAGCCCGTGATGGTGAGCTTGTCGGCGCGCTCGAAGGTGAAGTGCGAATAGAGGCTGACGGCCATGCCGAGGGTATCGTATCCAATGCCCAAGTTGGCGCTGGTTGCTGGGACGGTGATTTTGATCATGTGGGTCCTCCTGGGCGGGTCTGGCCGTTTAGTTCGCTGCTCGGGCAGTCCTGGCTCGCTCGGAAAGCACATTAAGTGCTTTCCGGCTCGTGCGGAACTCGCGACGAACTAAACAGGCAGACCCGCATGTCAGTTCGTCATCATCCCGGTGGGTATCTGATGAAAGAAGGTGCGCCGGCTTTCGCCGGCGCTTAATAAGGGATCTAGTTGGTGCTTATTCGTTTTGCTGCAGACTCGACGTAGCTTGCCATCTCATCGACGTCGCAGACGTCTTCGAAGCGGACGGGCTTGGACTCGAGCTCGGCGAGTTGAACCGGGGCAACCGTGTTGGTGGCCTTCTCGAGCACACGCATAGCCTCAAAATCATCCTCGGGAACGTCGAGCCCCAGGGCGTCGCAGCAGGCGCGCGGGAACTTGTAGGGGCTGGCGGTCGAAAGCAGCACGCGGGCCTTGGCGCCCTCGGCGGGGGCGACCTGCTCAAAGACGTGATAGCCGCAAGCGGTGTGCGGGTCGATCACGTAGTCGTTGGCGTCCCAGCAGCTCTTGATGGCAGCACGGACTTCGTCCTCGCTGGCCCAGCCGCAGCCAAAGACGCTCTGAATCTTAGCCAGCAGCTCGGCGGGCACCTCGTAACGACCAGTCTGTGCCAGCTGCTCCATAAGGCCGGCAACGAGCTCGCAGTCGCCGTCGGACAGGAAGTACAGCATGCGCTCCAGGTTGGAGCTGATAAGGATGTCCATCGACGGCGAGATGGTCGTGAAGAACGGGCGGTTGCGGTCGTAGACACCAGTGGTCAGGAAGTCGGCAAGCACGTTGTTCTTGTCGCTCGCCACGACGAGCTTGGCGACGGGCAGACCCATGCGCTTGGCGTAGTAGCCGGCCAAGATATCGCCAAAGTTGCCGGTGGGCACACAGAACTCTACGGCGTCGCCAGCCTCGATGGCGCCGGCGCGCAGCAGCTGCGCATAGGCGGCAAAGTAGTAGACGACCTGCGGTACCAGACGGCCGACATTGATGGAGTTGGCGCTCGAAAGCACCGTGCCAGCGGCCTCCAAGCGCTCGGCAAGCTCCTTATCGGCAAAGATGCGCTTAACGGCGCTCTGGGCGTCGTCAAAGTTGCCACGGATGCCGCAGACGGCGACGTTGTCGCCCTCCTGTGTGGACATCTGCAGATTCTGCACACGGCTGACTTTGCCCTCGGGATAAAAGACGGTGATGCCCGTGCCCGGGGCGTCGGCAAAGCCGGCAAGTGCGGCCTTGCCCGTGTCGCCCGACGTGGCGGTGACGATCATGATGCGCTCGGCGCCGCCGTCCTTGGCGGAAGTGCGGGCCATGAGGCGGGGGAGCATCTGCAGGGCGACGTCTTTGAAGGCGCTTGTGGGGCCGCCAAAGAGCTCCATCACATAGGTTTGCGGGGCGTCGACGCCCGGTGCGGCGTCGAGTTTGACGAGCGGCGTGACCTCTTCGCTCGCAAACGTGCCGCGGTATGCTTCGTCGACACACGCCGAAATTTCTTCGGCCGTGTAATCATTCAGTAACATTCCCAACACATCTTGAGCGATTTCAAAGTACGATTTATCTGCAAGCGAGCTGATATCGACCTGCTGGGTGCCGAGTTCGTCCGAGACAAACAAACCCCCGTCGGGAGCGATGCCGGTACGGATTGCCACCTTACTTGAGCACGATAAAGTGCGTCCTCGTGTACTATGATAAGTTCCCATATAACACTGCTCCTCGGATGCCTTGGTCCCAATCGGTGAAACCATGGTATCAGAGCGCGCAAAATAGGTTCGCAGAGGCTTTTTAGAAAGGTAACCTCCAGCCCATGATTAAGATTGCCAAGTTTGGCGGCTCGTCGGTCGCCGACGCCGAACACTTTAAGAAGATCAAGGCCATTGTCGATGCCGACCCTGCCCGCCGTTTTGTGGTGGTTTCTGCCTGCGGTCGCCGCTTTAAGGGCGACACCAAGGTGACCGACCTGCTCTACCTGGTCAACGCACACGTCAAGTACCACGTGTCGTGCGAGGAACTGCTCGAGGATATTGGCCAGCGCTACTTTGATATCGCTGATGAGTTGGAGCTCACCTATCCCATCCGCGAAGAGTTCGCGGCCTTTGCCGAGCGCGCCCGCTCGGGCGGCTACTCCACCGAGGAGCTCGTGAGCCGTGGCGAGTACTTTACCGCTCGCCTGATGGCCGAGTACTTGGGTCTGCCGTTCCTGGACGCCGCGACAGTTGTGGCGTTCCATCACGACGGTACGCTCAGCATGAACCGCACTTCCGAGCTGGTGCAGGAGTACGGTCAGCAGGGCGGCTTTGTTATGCCCGGTTTCTACGGCGCGACGCGTGAGGGTCAGATCAAGCTGCTCGACCGTGGCGGCGGCGATATTTCCGGCTCGATTCTGGCCAAGTGCCTGGGCGCCGATCTGTACGAGAACTGGACTGACGTTTCGGGCTTCTATTCTGCCGATCCGCGTATTGTTCCCGAGGCTCAGCCCATTGCGCGCGTTACCTACGAGGAGCTGCGCGAGCTTTCGTACATGGGCGCGAGCGTCCTGCACGAGGAGGCTGTGTTCCCCGTGCGCGAGGCAGGCATTCCGCTGGTCATCAAGAACACCAATGCGCCGCAGGACCCCGGCACCATCATTAGCGAGACGGCTGACGAGGGCGAGGCAGAGCCCATCATTACCGGCGTGACCGGCAAGCGCGGTTTTGTCGCCATCAACGTTGCCCGCGACCGTACCAAGCCCCGTGTTGGCTTTATGCGTCGCGCGCTTTCGGTCTTCGAGCGCTATGACGTTTCCGTCGAGCACATGCCCACCGGTGTTGACCGCTTTGGCGCCGTGGTGCAGGAAGAAGACGTGCACGATTCGCTGTACTCGCTCGTGGGCGACATTCAACAGGAGGTCGAGCCGCTCGAGATTGAGGTTGTCGAGGGCTTGGCGCTCATCGCGACCGTCGGCCGTAACCTGCGCGGTCGCGCCGGCATCTCTGGCCATCTGTTTGGCATGCTTGGCCAGGCGGGCGTGAGCGTGCGTATGATTTCGCAGAGCTGCGACGAGATCAACATCATCATCGGCGTGGAGGAAAAGGACTTTGATCTGGCGATTCAGACCATCTACCGTGCTTTCTCCGACGAAAACGGCATTGTGAAGGTCTCCGATCTGGAGGCTCCCGCGCCGGTCGATCCCGCCCTGGCCGCGCTCCACAAGTAGTTGCTATCTCGGTGGATTTTTGGGACAAGTGCCAATAATCAACTGCCGGGCGTTTCGTTTCGGTTTCGTTTCGGTTTCGTTTCGACGGGGCGGGTTTTGTATCCGCCCCGTTCTTGTATAAACTGGGCAAGAATATCCGGCCTGCTTGGCGTGCGGGCGATAGCCACAACCTTTAAAGGGGGAAGCATGAAACAGTACACGGTTGCTATTTTGGGCGCGACGGGAGCCGTGGGCACCCAGATGCTCGAGTGCCTCAACGAGCAGGAGTTTCCGGTCGGTAAGCTCAAGTTGCTGGCGAGCGCGCGCTCTGCGGGCAAGACCGTCGAGTTCCGCGGCGAGCAGGTTGTGATTGAGGAGGCTTGCCCCGAGGCCTTTGAGGGCTGCGACATCGTACTCGGCGCTGCCGGCGACGATATCGCCAAGGAGCTGCTGCCCGAGGCCGTCAAGCGCGGCGCCGTCGTGGTCGACAACAGCCACGCCTTCCGCATGGATCCCGAGGTGCCGCTGGTCGTGCCCGAGATCAACGCCGACGATATCAAGTGGCATCACGGCCTTATCGCCAATCCCAACTGCGCGACCATCATCGGCCTGGTTCCTACGTGGCCGC
The DNA here is from genome assembly GCA_900555515.1 of uncultured Collinsella sp. GTDB lineage: Bacteria > Actinomycetota > Coriobacteriia > Coriobacteriales > Coriobacteriaceae > Collinsella. Next base: position 1,096 of record USLO01000113.1, on the reverse strand, counting down.
TGCACCAGCTTGCTGGCGTGAAGCGCATGATCGTCTCGACGTATCAGGCGGCTTCGGGCGCTGGCGCTCCCGGTATGGCCGAGCTCGAGGCTCAGCTGGCCGCCCTGGGCCGTGGCGAAGAGATTCCCGAGCCGCGCGCTTTTGCCGCCCAGTTGGCGAGCAACCTGATTCCGCAGATCGGTGGCGTCAAGGAGGAGGGCTTTACCTCCGAGGAGATGAAGCTGCAGAACGAGGGCCGCAAGATCATGCACCTGCCCGAGCTGCGCGTGAACTGCACTTGCGTGCGCGTGCCGGTGCTGCGTTCGCACTCCGAGAGCATTACGCTCGAGTTTGAGCGCGACATCACGGTGGAAGAGGCCCGTGCTGCGCTGGCTGCCGCTCCGGGCGTGAAGCTGGTTGATGACATGAGTGCCGAGGATGCGCACGACCGCTTCCCCATGCCGATGGACACCTCCGACCAGGACCTGATCTGGGTCGGTCGCGTGCGCCGCGACATCTCGAACCCCGAGGCTGCGCGTGGCATCACCTTCTGGTGCTGCGGCGACCAAATCCGTAAGGGCGCGGCAACCAACGCCGTCCAGATCGCTAAGCTGCTCTGCGAGTAGTGTGACCTGTCCGGCGGGGGCCGGGCTTAGTTTTCAGAACGTCCTCGACCATGTGTGGCGCCTTGTCCTGCTCCTTCGGAGCCGCGGACAAGGCGCCACACTGGTCTGCGGAGTGTTCTGAAAACTAAGCCCGGCCCCCGCCTGCGGTGACGTTGTTGCGAGCGGTCTGCGATGAGGCCGTTGTTGGTTGGGGCCGCTGGGCTGATGTGGGGGCACGTGGCTGTTGCGGGCCCTGGTCCCGGCGGCGGCCTCGGCGCTTCGCGCCTGCCGCCTTTGGGGACTGCGGGGCGCGGCCGGCAGCTGCGGCGCGTTGCGCCTGCTGCCTGCGGGGACTTTGGGGTCGTGCGGCAGCGGCGGCGCTGCGCGCCTGCTGCCTTGGGTGACTTTGGGGTCGATTGGGGTTGTCTGCACAGTTCGCGGTATTATGTTGCGGAGTTTTGAAAGGAGCCGCTGGTGGTCACGACGACGTTTGCTTCGCCTTTGGGCGAAAT
>USLO01000112.1 GCA_900555515.1 uncultured Collinsella sp. | reverse complement strand
ATGGTCGACAAGTTTGAGCTGACGCCGCGTGAGGCCGACAAGCTCGAGCAGGAATACGATGAGGATGCGGCAAACGAATCCCAGGATAGCTAGCCGCATCTCCGGATACGAATGGTTGATGGCATTCATGAAACGTGTGCGTCTTGATGACGAACTGATTTCACAGGGCATCTGCGCCGATCGCGCGGATGCCCTTCGCACTCTTATGGCCGGCTTGGTCTCGAGCGGCGGCGAGCGCTTGACTTCGCCGGGCCTTAAGGTGACCCCGGGCCTGCCGCTGCACGTGAAGGGGCGCATTCCCTATGTCGGCCGCGGCGGTCTTAAGCTCGAAGGCGCGCTTGATGCGTTTGGCATCAATCCGACGGGCCTTGCCTGTTTGGATGTGGGCTGCTCTACCGGGGGTTTTACCGATTGCCTGCTCAAGCGCGGAGCTGCGACCGTTGTCTCTGTGGACGTGGGTCGCGCCCAGTTCGATTGGTCGTTGCGTCAGGACGATCGCGTGACGCTGCATGAGCGCACAAACGTGACGCAGCTGCCTGAGCTTGGCTATGCCGGCGCCATCGACCTGGCTGTGTGTGATGTCTCGTTTACCAGCATCGCGAACATTATCGATGCGGTACTGGCGTGCCTGGCTCCTACGGGTGCATTCTGCACGCTCGTAAAGCCGCAGTTTGAGGCTCCGGCGGCGCTGGTGGGCGAGGGCGGCATTGTGACCGATCCCGCCGTGCGCCGCGATACACTCGTGAGGGCGGTTGAACTCTTTGCTGCCAAGGGCCTGTTCCCGGTCGATGTGTGCGTGTCACCCATTCATGGTGCCAAGGGCAACGTTGAGTTTTTCCTGTACGGCACGAGGTTTGCCCCCGGTGAACGCACCGACGATGAGCTGCAATCCCAGGTATCGGTTTTGAGCGAGAAAGCTGCAACGCTATGAAGGTCTTTCTGGTTCCCAATTACTACAAGCAAGAGGCGGTCGAGAGTGGCCTGATGCTCGAGCTTTGGCTGACTCGCCAGGGCTATGAGGTCGCATGGGCTGCCGACCAGCGATCCAAGATTCAGAGCACGCCTGATATTGACGGCTCCGATCTGGTCATTACGCTCGGCGGCGACGGCACGTTGCTGCGCGCTGCCCGCATCCTCAACCATCGTGAGATTCCTATCCTCGGTCTTTCCTATGGTCACCTGGGTTTTTTAACTGCTGCGAGTCCCGAGGAGCGCGACATTCTGCAGGTCGTGAGCGATGGCCTGTCCGGCGAGCTGCACGTGAGCCGTCGCGCCACCATTGCTGCGGATATCGTGTCCGTGCGCGACGATGGCACGAAGGACGTCGTGCGCACGTTCGCTCTCAACGACATGGCGCTCACGCGCGGCCCCCTGTCCGATATGGTCGAGTTTGACATCACGGTGTCCGGCCATCATATCGATCGCTTGCGTGGCGACGGCGTGGTCGTGTCCACGGCGACTGGTTCTACGGGTTACGCGCTCAGTGCCGGTGGCCCCATCGTGAGCCCCGACTATACGGGCATGGTCTGCGTACCTATTGCCCCGCACACCATTCAGGCCCGTGCCTTCTTGACTTCGCCGAGTGATGTCGTCGAAATCTTTATGTCTGATGACCGCCCGAGTGTGCCTGCCATCGCTATCGACGGACAGTTTATTACCTGCGATGGCACCGTTGAGAGCGTTGCTGTGCGTCGCGGCCCCGGAGATGTGCTGCTGCTCGATTACGGCCCCGAGAGCTTCTATAACTCGGTGAGCCGCGTATTCTACGGAGTCCGTCATGATCGATGAGCTGCAGGTTTCTAACATTGCACTCATTCGCGAGGCGACGCTGGTGCCGAGTGCCGGCCTGACTGTCCTGACCGGCGAGACCGGCGCCGGCAAGACCGCGCTGCTCTCGGCGCTCAAGCTCATTTTGGGCGAGCGCGCGGATTCGTCGACGGTGCGCGAGGGCGAGGCGCTGGCGAGCGTCGAGGCGCGCTTGTTCGATGGGCCGCACGACACGGAAGGCTTCACCGTGCAGCGCAGCCTTTCCGCCGAGGGCCGCAGTCGCGTAAAAATTGACGGCCGCATCGCCAGCGTGCGCGAGCTTTCGGAGCGCGTCGGCGTGATGATGGATTTGTGCGGGCAGCATGAGCATCAGCGCTTGCTCGACCCGGCTCATCACGTTGCGATGGTCGATGCCTGGGCGGGGCGCTCTGCGCTCGAGGCGCTGGAAAAGTACCGTGCCTGCTTCAAGGCGTCGCGTGCGGCTGCCAAGGAGGTCCGTCGCGTAGAGGAGGCGTCGCGTGCGCAGGGGAGTCGCGTCGAGGAGGCGCGCTTTGCCCTTGAGCGCATCGCCGAGGTCGACCCCAAACCGGGCGAGTATGAGGAACTCGAGGAACTGCTGCCGCGCTCCGAACATGCCGAGGTACTGGTTGCCACGGCTAACGATGCCCATGCATCGCTTGCCTCTGAAGGGGGAGCGCTCGATGCCGTGAACAGCGCCGTGGCAGAGCTTTCCCGAATGGCTACCGTCGATCGCAAACTCGGCGACATTGCCGATGCACTTTCGGATGCCTGTATCTCCCTTGAGGATTGCGCGAACGAACTTCGTGCCTATCGCGATGGCGTCGCCTTCGATCCGCGCGAGCTCGCTCGCATGCGTGAGCGGTATTCCGACCTCAAGGGCCTGCTGCGTCAGTGGGGTCCTACCATGGACGATGTTTTTGCCATGCGCGATCGCTCGCAAGAGCTGCTGTCCCTGGTCGATGATGGCGATGAGCAGATCAAAAAGGCGCGTGAGGCACTCGGGAGCGCTGAGCGCGAGTTGTTTACCGCTGCCAAGGCACTTAAGCGCGCTCGCAATACGGCGGCCCCGCGCTTCTGCCACGAGGTTGGCCGCCAGATGGCTCGCCTGGAAATGGGCGGCGCCGAGCTCGTCTGGGAGTCGCGCGATCTTCCCCGTGCTGAGTGGACGCCCGTTGGTCCTTCGAGCTACGAGCTGCTATACCGTAGCGGTGCTGGTTTGACGCCGCGTCCCCTGCGTCGAATTGCGTCGGGCGGCGAGCTCAGCCGCGTCATGTTGGCAAGCAAAGTTGTCCTCGGTAATGCGGACGGTGTCGATACGCTTGTGTTTGACGAGGTCGATGCTGGTGTCGGTGGCTCCACGGCGCGTGCACTCGCGGGCGTGCTGGCAGATCTCGCCGCTACGCATCAGGTGATTGTCGTAACCCACTTGGCGCAGGTCGCCGTCATGGCCGACAAGCATTATGTCGTCAGCAAGGAGCCGGGCGATGTTCCCCAGACGCATTTGGACGAGGTAACCGGCGAAGCGCGTATCGCCGAGATCGCCCGCATGTTGAGCGGCGATCAGTCCGAGGCAAGCTTGGTCCACGCAAAGCAGATGCTCGAAGAAGCTCGAGGTTAGGTCGTATCAGCGGTGTTGGTGGGACAAAATAGACTGAAATTTTTGTCCCACTACGCGTTTTACTCCACAACCTTATCCGGCTGGATGAGCTCCTCGTAGTAGCTGATATGCTCACGCGCGTCTTCAATCTCGGGCAGCAGGAAGTTGTAGATGACTTCGATGATCATCGTGGCGCTGATCTTGGAGAACGCAAAGTCGCCCGTCGTCAGCAGCGCTTCGTGGTTGACGGTATTAAAAGTGTAGTCTGCCAGGCGCGCGAGCGGGGATTTGCTGTCACTGCTGATGACGACTACGGTTGCGCCGCAGTTGCGAGCCGCTTTTGCCATGCGATTCAGTCGGCGCGATTTACCGGAGTTTGAGATTAGCACGATGACGTCACCCGGGCGTAACGTGAGCGCAAAGCCGATTGATGTCTCGCTAATGGTGCTCGCCATGCAGCGCAGGCCCAGCTGCGAAAACTTAAACGTCGCATCGAGCGCGACCGCGTTCGTATTGCCCACGGCTGCAAACTCAATAACCCCTGCATGCTTAAAGGCATGCACAACAGCCGCCAGCGTATCGTGGTCGATTCCGTCGATGGTCGCATTAAGCTCGCTTACCTTGGCAGCCAGGATGTTCTTGAGGCTCTGCTCCATATTGTCGAGCGAGACCTCGTCGGTCAGGCCCTCGTTGCGCTGGCTTTCCAAATCCCTCGCCAACGAAAACTGAAAGCTGCGGAAGCTACCAAAGCCCAGCTTGCGGCAGAAGCGCGAAACGGTCGCTTCGGACGTGGCAGCGGCGCGCGAGAGCTGAGCCGCCGTGAGGCGTGGCGCCTCGGACTGGTGCTCCAATATATAGTCGACAATGCGCTGCTCGGACTCGCTGTATCCCTGGTGGGTACTAATGAGGGAAAGTGCGCTTTTGCTACTATCGGTCATGGATGGCTCCTGGTTGGCATGAAAATCTAACTTGATTTGCAATGCCATAGTATACGGGCATTTTCAATTACAAGATACACCTTGCCGTTTCAAGTGTTGATGGTAAACTTTCACTTACCGTTTACGGTTATGAAAGAACCTTTCACCGGAGAATTGCGCCTTGTCTCTTCTCACGCGGACGGTAGGTTGGTATCTTTCAAGTGTGGAAAAACGCGCATCGAAGCGCGTGTAGGGGAGCGCCCGCGGGCGCTGTACTCAAGAAGGAGGGACACATGGCTAAGTTTGACATCATCGCCGCGACCGGTTGCCCGACCGGCATTGCGCACACCTTCATGGCGAAGGAGGCGCTGGAGAAGGCAGCTGCCGAGCGCGGTCTGACCATTAAGGTCGAGACTCATGGCCAGGTCGGTGTCGAGAACGAGCTCACCAAGAGTGAGATCGCTGGTGCCAAGGCCGTCGTCGTCGCAGCCGACAAGGATGTCCAGGCTGAGCGTTTCGCCGGCAAGCCCATGGTTTCCGTTGGTGTTTCCAAGGCCCTGTCCGTTGAGGCCGCCGGTAAGCTGATTGACCGCGCGCTCGCCGCCAAGGGTGACGACACGGTTGCGGCTGCTGCCGATGTCGAGGACGAGGTCGAGGAGAAGGAGTCCATCGGCCACATCATCTACAAGCACCTCATGAACGGCGTCAGCCACATGCTGGTCTTCGTCGTTGCCGGTGGTGTTCTGACCGCCGTCTCGTTCCTGTGGGGCATTACGTCCTTCGATTCGACGGCGTCTGACTACAACAGCTTTGCTGCGATGCTCAAGATCATCGGCGGCATCGCCATGAACCTCATGGTTCCGGTGCTTTCCGCCTACATCGCCGAATCCATCGGCAAGCGCCCGGCGCTCGTCCCCGGCTTTGTTGCCGGTATGATCGCCATCCAGGGCCTGCCTGTTAACGCCGAGACCGGCATGATCGACGCCGGCGGCGCCGGCGTGGGCTTCGGCTTCCTGGGCGGCATCGTCGGCGGCTTCCTCGCCGGTTATGTCATCCTGCTGCTCGAGAAGGTCTTTGCCGGTCTGCCCAAGAACCTGGACGGCCTCAAGGCTATCTTCCTGTACCCGCTGTTCTCGACGGCCATCGTCGGCCTGCTCATGCTCGGCATTTCCGGGCCCATGGCTGCCATCAACACCGCCATGATGGACTTCCTCAAGGGCCTGTCCGCCTCTGGCGCCGTTGTCCTGGGTCTTGCCATTGGCTGCATGTGCGCCTTTGACATGGGCGGCCCGGTCAACAAGGCTGCTTACGTCACTGGTACCGCTATGCTCACCGAGGCTCTGGCCGCCGGTGTTGGCACCGACACTTACAACTTCGGCACCAACTTCATGGCTGCCGTCTCCGCCGCTTGCATCGTTCCGCCGCTGATCAC
>USLO01000111.1 GCA_900555515.1 uncultured Collinsella sp. | reverse complement strand
CCCCTCAAAGGGATAGAACGAATTTGTCAAATAGGCAGGTATCATCACGATTTTCTCAAGATGTTCGTAATCCAGAGTAAAAGCGCGGTCTCAGAATCGGCCGAACCCTTGAGCGCGAGCTCCACATCAACGGCACCCTCGAGCGCTGCGACGAGCTCTGCCATCGAAAAGCGACGTGCCCAGGTCAGGTGATTCTTGACCTGCCAGGACTGGAGCTTGAGCGTTGCGGCCAGCTCACGACCCTGTCCGCGCGCATCGAGCGCCTTGGCAACGATAAGCTCGCGAATGCGGCCGCACAACAATGTGTAAGTCCACACGTAGCTCTTGGCGGGCAGTAGATTAAAGAGCTCGAGCGAGCGGCGCATGTCACGGGCCGAGACTGCATTGAGAAAGTCCCAGGGTTGAACCTCGGCCGTACGTACAATCCAGCGCTCAACGTCGGCAAGCTCAATCTGGGGCACCTCGACCATCTGGGCAAGCTTAGCCAAGTCGTTATCGAGCATGCGCGTGTTTTCACCCGAACGCGAGACGAGCTCCTCGGCGGCCGTCGTCGAGATCGACTTGCCGTGCTGCGTCGCCATCTGCTGCACGCGGCGCGGAAGCTCCCAGCGCTTGGTGCCGGAGCAATCGATCACGGCCTTCTTGTCGATCTTGGCGATCGCCTTATACAGGCGCGTGTTCTTGGCAAGCGAGTCCGCGATGATGAGGCAAACCGTCGTGGGGCTGGGACTCGCCAAATACTCGACAAGCGGCTCGGAGATCGCTTTGGCGAGTTTTGAGCAGCCGTCAAGGATTACCAGGCGAAACTCGCTGCCCATGGGAAAGGTGTTGAGCGATCCGATAATGGACTCAATATCGGGGTCCTTGGTCATGTCACGCTCGTCGAGGTTGAACTCGACCATACCCGACTTATCCAGACGCGCTTTCATACGCGAGACGGCGTGATCGCGCTTGACTCCGTCGGTACCGACGATCAGATATGCCGGCAGCAGACCGATTTCGGACATTGCGCTCCCCTCCCGCAGGCCTTCGTATTCGTTCCGTGCCATTCTAGCCCAGGGGCCCACCACACGCCAACGACGTCATCACGGTCGCTGGCATCGCATCGCAAAGCCATTCGCAGTTGGCGTGACGGTAATGTCGCCGTGTTCGATAGTGCACGCGAACACACCGCCCGCTTCCTTAACGGCATCGATGCAGGCATCGGACGGATGGCCGTATCGATTCCCCTCGCCCGCGCTCGCGAGGGAAAGCTCGGGCTTCAGGACGTCCAGCAACTCACCATCGACTGAAACCTTAGAGCCGTGATGCCCAAGTTTAAGGACATCGATATCCCCCACCTCCTGCACGAATTCCCGTTCTTGGTCGAGCTCGGCATCACCAGTGAGGAGCATACGCAGGCTCTTGCCTTCCTGAACATAAGAGAGCAGCAGGACAAGCGAGTCCTCATTTCCCTCGCCATCCACGGACTCGAACGGCCACATCACGCGGGCGCAAAATGAGCCGATATCGACCGTATCCCCACGGCGCACCTGCCGATACTCCACGCCAGGTCGGTTCAATACCTCGGCAGGAGCATCCTCCAGCGCATCCGCCGCCACGGCAATCGTTCCGACCGAAAACTGCTCGAGCACGGCAGGCAGACCACCCCAGTGGTCCTCATCCCAATGCGTCACAAAGACGGCATCGATATGGTGCACGTTATTGCGAACCAACGCCGCTACCACGCGCTCGTCGAGCCCGCAGTCGACGAGCGCTACTACGCCGCCCTGGCGGATAAGAATCGCATCCGCCTGGCCCACATTGAGCACCGTCACCGAAGGCGGAGCGAATCGATCCCAGTAGACGTACGGAATCGCAGCCAAGAGCACCAGGCATGCAAGCCCCACCGCCATAGGACGTGCACGGGGACGCGGCCACCAGACCAGCAGAACCGCCAGCAAACACGGCACTAGGTAAATCCACATGCTATCGGGCGGCACGCTCACGGATGCACCCGGCACGGCGGCAAACAGCTGCTCGAAGAACAGCGCGCAACGGGCGGCAATCATGGGCACAATGAGTGCCCAAGTCCGCAAAGGTACCACGAGCGAAAAGGGAACCATCACGATCGACACAGCAAGCAGTACGCTCACCACCGGACCGATGACCGCATTTGCCAGCGGAGCAATGAGCGAGAACGTACCGAAGGCGGGAATGGTAATGGGAAGAGTCGCCAGTTGCGAGCACAGCGTGACGGAAAGTATGTTGGCAACGCCCGATGGCACACCCAGCTCACCCAAAGCGTAGGTCGCATAGGGGCAAAAGCACAGAATGGCTAAGACGCTGGCACACGAGAGCTGAAAGCCCATCTCGAACAGCACCGTCGGCCGCAGTAGCACAAAGATGGACATGGTTACGAAGAGTGCCGATGTGCCGTGCCGGCGACGCCCCGCGCCGTTTACGACAAGCGTCGCGAACACCATGCAGCACGCGCGCACGGCCGAGGGAGACGCGCCCGTAAAGGCAGTGTAGCCCACAAGCGTTATCGCCAATATCGCCCGCTGAACACCACGTGAGCACCGAGTTTTTTGCAAAACACCCTCGATTACAAACCCCACGATTGCCAAATGGCTGCCCGAGACGGCGATAAGATGCGCCGTTCCCGTCACCGAAAACCAGTCGCCCGCCGGCTGGGCGCGCAGTTCGGCCGAACGACCGCAGACGACACCGGCTATGAGTGCACGCGCCGGGTCGGTCGCAGGCGCGATGGACGCAAGCAGCCCATTTCGCAGTCGAAGCAGCGGCTCCGGAGAGCCCTCATCGACCGACACAATCCGAACGGCTTGAACCTTGCGCACCTCGCCTCGGAGCACGCGCGATCGTCCATATGCATCGTTCTCAAAACGTGAAACGCGGCCGATAACACGCGCGTGCGCCCCAACCTTGAGCTCGAGGTCGCACGATAGGCGAACCGTTGCCAAGTTCTTACCGTCCGCACGTGCCTCGCAGGTATAGGAATACACGTCGTCGTTTATGGATGGATCGCCCTGCACGACAAACTCGAGGCCGCTTGCCGCTCGACCGTCGAGCACCTTCGAGGCGTTGAGCGCGCCCGCAGCCCACCACGCCGAGACGACCGCTCCCGCCACGAGACCAACGGACGCGGCGTACAGCCACCGCTTCCAAGGGGCAAGCCGCGCACAAGATTGAGCCAGCACAACGAATACCGTCGTCGCAACGGGAATGGCCCATAGCAGCCCGACCGCCGGCGCCTGCTCCCTCAGCAGCGCATCAGCGGCCACGTTGAGCACCGAGGCGCAGCTCATGCACATGCCGGCACACAGGGCCATCGTCCACGGCATCAGGGGCCGCGGAGGCATCACATGCTCGCGCTCGGTCGCACTCATACGCAGATGCAATCTTTGATTTTGGCAAGCTTCTTCTCGCCGATTCCCGATACACGCATCAGATCGTCAACCGAGGCAAAAGCACCGTTCTTTGTCCGCTCATCGATAATCGACTGTGCCATGGAGGGACCGATGCCCGAGAGCGTCTGCAGTTCTGCCGCGCTTGCCGTATTGATATTTACTAGGCCTGTTGCGCCACTCACGCCCGATGATGCGAAAGCCCCACCATCAACACCGGCTTCCGCAATGGACGTCTGCTGCTCCCCTACCGTTGGAACGTGAATCTTCTGTCCATCGACGACCTTAGATGCCCGATTGAGCCCCGTAACGTCTGCCTCAGGCGCCAGCCCGCCGGCGGCATCAATCGCCTGAGCCACCCGCGCGCCGTCTTTGAGCCTGTATACACCGGGCGACACAACAGCGCCATCAACATCGACATAGACTTCTGCCGCGGCAGACGCCTTAGACGAAGAGCCTTCGGATGTCTTTCCGCTCGAGGCATCGCCGGATCCCGGCTCCACCAACGAGTCTGAACCGTCAGTGCGCTCAAACGACACGCCGCCGGCACCGCCGCCAAGGTTCGCCATCGCCAAGCCGCTCGCCATCGCAATGACGACCAGTATCGCCACGACCACCGCCTTATGACCGAACAGCTTGTCCGCCAAGCGGTCCATCTTTTTGACCCGTTCGTGTTGTTCGCGCTGCGCCATAGCAAAACCTCCCAACACCATCGTGTCAGGAAAGGAACTCCGCAACAGCTACGCTCCAAAACCGGTTTTAGCGGTCAAACCAAAAACCGACCAAAACCTTGCACAAATCCGTCCATTTATTCAGGCACGCGTCAGCAAATGAACACTTAGCCGCAAAATGCCCAGATAGCAAAAGACCGACGATGCAGGCGCATCGTCGGTCTATGCACAAATTTACTCGTGATCTTGGTAAATCTCACGCGGAGCAAGCTCCGAATGTTTGCGTTTTAAGGTCTTAGGGGCCTTATACGTGTTGCTCTCAAAGTCGATGTACTCGGTCTGCTTGAGCAGGCGCTCGATCATCTCCTCGTGATCGAACAACTCCCAGGCCTCATGCACGGCATCGAGTTTAGCGTGCGTCTCGGGACGGCGCGGCATAAATAGCGTGCAGCAGTCGGGAGCGGCCTCAGTCGAGATATCGAACGTACCGATCTCCTCGGCGCGAGCGATGATCTCCTGCTTGTCCGAACCGATGAGAGGGCGGAACACGGGGATCTTCACGGCCTCGTTGACGGCCATGATGTTCTCAAGCGTTTGGGAGGCAACCTGCCCAAGCGATTCGCCCGTAACGATGGCCTTGGCGCCCTCGATGTGTGCAATGCGCTCGGCAACCGAATACATAATGCGGCGATACATGATCACGCGCAGGTTGCTGGGACAGGTGACCGAAATCTCACGCTGGCAGTCGCCAAACGGCACCACGTACAGGCGGCCGATCTGGACACCCGGCTCAAGCGCACGGATGATGTCCTGCACCAAATACTCGCTCGTGTCGGGCGTCTGCGGACGACCGGAGAAATGTACCGGCACGCACACCGCGCCGCGACGCGCGAGCATCCAGGTCGCCACCGGAGAATCGATACCCGACGACAGCAGCGTCACGACCTTGCCGGCAGAACCCACCGGCAGACCGCCCACGCCGCGCTCGGAGCGCGCGTACACATAAACGCTACCCTGGACCACCAGTACGTGCACCATCGCATCGGGGTCGTGCATTTGAACCTTTTTATCGGGGAAGGCCTCACACAGCACCTCGCCCACCTGACGATTGATGTCAATCGAGGTGAGCTCATAGTCGGTATTGGAACGCTTGGCGTGCACCTTAAACGAATCGAAGGAACCAAACTCGCGCAGCGCCTTCACGGCGGCGGCGCAGTACTCCTGCGGGTCGCGGTTGGTGTGATACGCCAAAGACACACGGGCAACGCCGGGAACGGTGCGAATGACACGCGCCGCCTCATCGGCCTGATGCTCGTTAAAGGTCACGAGGATATAACCGGAAATTCGAGACACGGCATTCACGGAAAAGGCGGCCAAGGCCGCCTTGATGTTATCCATGAGGATATGCTCAAAATGTGCGCGGTTCTTACCCTTCAGTCCAACCTCGTGATAGTGGACCAGGCAGACGCGAGCCGCCATTTAGGCTTCAGCAACCTTGTGGCCGAGCGCCTTCTCGTAACGGGCCTCGTCGTAAGAGATGTCGCCGTCGACAATCTCGTCCATAGCCATCGAGATGGTATCGGCACCGGAAAGCCCGATGGTGATGTCATCGACATCCTGGACGGCAAGCACGCGGTTGTGCTGGCCACGCAGCATGCTATTGATGTCGCAGGCGCGCTTGGAGGCAAGCGAAGCGAGCAGGAAGCGGTTGTGATCGGTCTT
>USLO01000110.1 GCA_900555515.1 uncultured Collinsella sp. | reverse complement strand
GGGCATGACGGCGCCAGCGACTACGCCATCGAGGGCATTCATGCCATGCAGGCGGCGGGTCTGCACTTTGGCCCGGTCTCGGGTCGCCAGCCGTCCGCGATGGGCTGGATGTTCCGCAATCGCGCCGAGTGCTTCTCGACCGGCGCGTTCTGCAACGGCCAGGTCATGTTTGTCGACGGTCAGGCGGTCGCTTCGCGTGCGACCGACAACGCCGCCCTTATGCGTTTGGCTGACTACTTGGAGCAAGAGACCGACGATACGTATCTGAAGGTCTACAGCCTGGGTGATGACTTTTGGGATAACGATGCCTATTGCGTGACGAGCGACCCCGAGCGCGTGCGCCGCGCCATGGAGTCGGGCGGCAACGCGTGGCTCAAGGGCGAAGAGGCCCCGTGCCGTCCTGTTGTCGATGACGCGCCGGTGTTTAAGGCGAATATCTGGAGTGCCCGTTCGCGTGAGGAGCTCGCGGAGCTACGTGAGCGCGTTGCCGCTGAGGTACCGGAGCTCTCGCTCGTGTTTCCCAACAATCGTGTGCGCCTGTTCGACATCCTTCCAGCAGGTTGGGACAAGGGTTGCGCCGCGCTGGAGCTTGCGCGCGCTTTGGACCTGACGCTCGACGAGGTGGCTGTGTTCGGTGATTCCGACAACGATCTGCCTATGATCGGTGCCGTTCCCAACTCTGTGGCAGTCGCCAATGCCAACGAGGCCGTCACGGCTGCCGCGCGCTGGCATATCGGCGCCGCGGCAGATGATGCGGTTGCTGAGGCGCTGCATCAGATTGCCGCCTGCGCCGCGACGGGGGAGATGCCGTCGTTTATGCGTCAGACAGATACGGCGGGTTCGGGTATCGCGGACGTCTAGGGAGGCCATCATGAAGCTTCAACAGCTCAGGTATGTCGTCAAAGTTGCCGAATGCGGCAGCATCACCGAGGCATCGCGCCGGCTCTTTGTGTCGCAGCCTTCGATTACCGCGTCGATCCGCGATCTCGAAAACGAGATGGGTGTGCACATCTTTGAGCGCACCAACAAGGGTGTCATTGTGTCCGAGGAGGGCGAGACCTTCTTGGGCTACGCGCGCCAGGTGCTCGACCAGGCCGATCTGCTCGAAGGCAAGTACAAGGGCGCGTCCGAGCGGGTGCCGCACTTTAGTGTGAGCTGCCAGCATTATTCCTTTGCCGTTAATGCGTTTGTCGATGTGATCCGTGAGTTCGATGCCGCGCACTACGACTTTACCCTGCGCGAGGAGCAGACTCACGAGATTATCGAGGACGTCGCGCATATGAAAAGCGAGCTGGGCATCCTGTACTTATCCGAGCATAACCGCGAGGTTATCGAGCGCATGCTGACGGCAAACGAGCTTGTGTTCGAAGGGCTCTTCTGCGCCGCGCCACACGTTTTTGTGTGTGCCGACCATCCGCTGGCTGGCCACTCCAGCGTGACGCTCGAGGACTTGGAAGACTACCCGTTCCTGTCCTATGAGCAGGGCAGCTACAACTCGTTTTACTATTCTGAGGAACTGACCTCGACGTTTGAGCGACGCAAGAATATCCGCGTGCGCGACCGTGCGACGCTGTTCAATTTGGCCATGGGCCTCAACGGCTACACGGTGTGCTCGGGCGTCATCAGCCACGAGCTCAACGGCCCCGGCATTATCTCGATTCCGCTCGATGTAGACGAGTACATGGAGATCGGCATTATCACGCGCAAGAACACGACGCTCACGCGCTACGGACAGGCCTATATCGACGCGATCCGTCAGCATATCTAGATTGCTGCGTTCTGCACGGGTTAAATCTCTTTATGGCAGTCCCAACTTATATAGGAAACATCTATATCAAACTGTTATAAACGTATATTTTACGATGGCCATATGAGCGCTCATACTCTGTCCCAGTAAAGCAACCAATGCAAAGGGAGATATCTATGAGCACTTCGATTCAACCGAACGCGCCGTTTCGCGCCGATATCGTCGGCAGCTTTCTTCGTCCGCAGGCCGTAAAGGACGCCCGCGCTGCCTATGCGGCAGGCGCGCTTGATGCCGAGGGGCTTAAGGCCGTCGAGGACGATGCCATTCGCGATTTGGTGGCAAAGCAGAAGGCCGCCGGCCTGCGGGTCATCACCGATGGCGAGTTTCGCCGCAGCTACTGGCACCTCGATTTTATGTGGGGCCTCAACGGCGTCGAGCGTCGCACCTCGCGTACGGGCTATATGTTCCACGATGAGGAGACGACCGCCGACACCGCCGTGGTAACCGGTCCCATTAGCGGCGAGAATCATCCGTTCGTCGAGCACTTCAAATTTGTCAAGGCGCTCGAGGGGGAGGGCCAGGTCGCGCGACAAACCATTCCGGCGCCGATCCAGACGTTCTCCGAAGTCACGCTCGACCGCTGCGATGGCCAGCAGGAGAGCCTGCGCGCCGTCTACAAGACCGACGAAGAGCTCACAGATGCCATCGCCGCAGCATACCGCACCGTGATTGCCGACCTGTATGCCGCAGGCTGCCGCAACATTCAGTTTGATGACTGCACCTGGGGCATCTATTGCGATGCCGACTTTGTGTCCAAGACCGGCCTGAGCCCGGTTGACCTGCAAAAGGTGAGCGAGCTGGGCGTGGCGCTCAACAATGCCGCCATCGCGGGCAAGCCCGATGATCTGGTCATTAACACGCACGTGTGCCGTGGTAACTACCACTCTACCTATGCCTTCGAGGGCGGCTATGACCCCATCGCGCCGTACCTATTCGCACACGAGAACGTCGATGCGTTCTATCTTGAGTTCGATACGCCGCGTGCCGGTGGCTTTGAGCCGCTCAAGCACGTTGCCCCCGGCAAGAAGGTTGTGTTGGGCCTGGTGACCACCAAGGCCGCTGAGCTTGAGGACGAGGACGCCATCGTCGAGCGTATTCACGAGGCTGCAAAGTATGTTCCGCTCGAGAACCTGTATCTGTCTCCGCAGTGTGGCTTTGCCAGCTGTGAGATTGGCAACAAGCTGACCGAAGACGAGCAGTGGGCAAAGATTGCGCTGGTCAAGCGCATTGCGGAGCGCGTCTGGAAATAACGATGCCGTTCGCAGGCGGCGGCGCGTGCGAGGCACTGCGTATCGCGTACAATGGTTCGGATCGTATCGTTCGGGCAGGTTATCCGCTATGCCCGAGCGCCCTTCCATTTTTTGAAAGGACTCTCATGTCCCAGTCCTCGACGCCCGCCGTCAGCGATGCCATCTACGACGCATCGTCGCTCGGCCGCCCGCGCATGTTCCTGCTCGGTCTGCAGCACCTGTTTGCCATGTTTGGCGCCACGGTGCTGGTGCCCGTGCTCACCGGTCTCTCGGTGTCGGCAACGCTTTTGTTTGCCGGCTTGGGCACGCTGCTGTTCCACTTCCTATCGCGCGGTAAGGTGCCGGCCTTCCTGGGCTCGTCGTTTGCCTTTATTGCCGGTTATGCCGCGATTGCGCCCAACGGCGAGGCCGAGCTTTTGCCCTACGCCTGCCTGGGCGTAGCTTGTGCCGGCCTGCTCTATCCGGTGCTGGCGGCCCTGTTCCGTGCCTTTGGCGCCAAGCGCGTTATGCGCTTCTTCCCGCCGGTGGTGACCGGCCCCATTGTCATTTCCATCGGCCTGATTCTGGCGAGCTCCGCTATTGCCAACTGCCAGACCAACTGGCTTGTGGCTGTCATTGCTGTTGCCGTTATCGTGATCTGCAACATTTGGGGTCGCGGTATGGTCAAGATCGTGCCGATTCTGCTGGGCGTTGTGGTGAGCTATGCCGTTGCGGCCGCGTTGGGTGAGGTCGATTTTTCGGGCGTTGCCGCCGCTCCGTGGGTCGGTTTGCCCATCGTGTGGGACAACACCGTGTTTGCGCTCTTTGGCCCGCAGTTCGATAGTGGTCTTGCCACGACGGCCATCATCACCATCATGCCGCTGGCCTTTGCGACCATGATCGAGCATATCGGTGACATCTCGGCTATCGGCTCCACTTGCGAGCGTAACTACATCGCCGATCCTGGTCTGCATCGCACGCTGCTCGGCGACGGCCTTGCCACGATTCTGGCTTCGCTCTTTGGCGCTCCGGCCAACACCACCTATGGCGAGAACACCGGCGTGCTCGCCCTGACGCGCGTGTTCGACCCGCGCGTGATCCGCATTGCCGCTTGTTGCGCCATCGTGCTTTCGTTCTGCCCCAAGTTCGCCGCGGTCATCGCCGCCATGCCGGCATGCGTTATCGGCGGCGTGTCGCTCGTGCTCTACGGCATGATCAGCGCTGTGGGCGTCCGTAACCTCATCGAGAACCAGGTCGATTTCCAAAACAACCGCAACGTGCTGGTGGCCGCGCTGGTGCTCGTGCTCTCGCTCGGCATCGCGTACAGCACCGCCGGCGCCATCGTGTTGGAGCTGGGCGGCGTGACGATTTCGCTTTCGGGTCTTGCCGTGGGTTCGCTGGTGGGCATTGTGCTCAACGCCATTCTGCCCGGTAACGACTTTGAGTTTGATGTCTCCGAGCTTGAGGGGGCTGCTGAGTAGCAGCTGGGTCCAACTAAATCTTAAAAAAATGGTGCCCATGCGTAATGCGCGCGGGCACCATTTTTAATGCGTCAGTATCCAGTGGATGCCGCGGGCCATGCGCAAGTCGGTTTGGGCAAAGTGGTTACCGGGGTTGAGCTCCATCGTTGTTGGAATGCCGCGCTCGATGAGTAGCTCTTCCATTGCGCGCGTGTCGTCGAGTACGTGCCTCATCATGTGGTTGGGCGTCTTGGTTTCTTTTTTGCCGAGTGACAGATAGACGGCTTGCGGGCTGCTGGCAAAAGGGGCCGTGCTGGCGCGATCGACAAAGTCGGGAAACCATAGCGACCCCGATGCGCTCGCGGCGCGGTCAAAGGCGTTGGTTTGCCAGAGAGTCCAAAGCGAAAAGAGGCCTGCCAGCGAGTAGCCGGCAATGCCGCGCCAGGTGGGCGGCTGAGGAAGCGACGACTCGACCCGGGGGATTATCTGATTCAGCAGCTCATCAAGAAAACCGGCAGCTTGGCCGCCAAAAGGCTCGGCATCGCGTACGGTCCCGTCGCATGCCCAGGGGCTCAGCTCGCGATTCCAATCGAGCCCGCCAATGGCGACGAGGGTGAATGGCGGGCAGTCGAGCTCTCGGCAGCGCTCGTAGACTTCACTACCGTCGCCCATGACAACGGGGAGGTAGATGACGGGCGCGCCTTCTGCACACTCTGAATAAACGGTTATCTGCTTATGATGCGCTTCCAAGGCAGGCTTCTCTCGGTGTTGTGATATTGACAGCCTCAATTGTCGCACGCTGGCACGGGAGCAGACGCTAAAAGAAAGGCGCGGAGCCGCTCGATGCGACTCCGCGCCTTGTTGTTTTGCTTTAGCAGACTATGCCGTTACGCCACGAAGAAGTAGACGAGGAAGGCAAGGGCTGCGATCCACATGAGCGGCTTGATCTTGGAGGCCTCGCCCTTAAAGAGCGCGACGACCACGTAGGCGATAAAGCCCAGGCCAATGCCGGCAGAGATGGAGTAGGTGAAGGGCACGCCGGCGACGATCATGAACGCTGGGAAGCCCTGCGACACGTCGGACCAGTCGATCTCGGAGGCCTCGCTCATCATGAGGTAGCCGACGTAGACCAGGGCGCCGCAGGTAGCGGCACTGGAAACGATGGAGACGACGGGGGAGAAGAACGCGGCGAGGATGAACAACACGCCGGTGGTGACGGAGGTGAGGCCCGTGCGGCCACCGTCGGCAGCGCCGGAGGTGGACTCGACGAAGGTGGTGATGGAGGAGACGCCCATGAAACCGCCCACAGCGGCGGCGGCGGAGTCGACGATCAGGATCTCCTTGATATTCTCGACGTTGCCGTCGTCGGTGAGGAACTCGCCCTGCTTGGCCACGGCCATCGCGGTGCCCATGGTGTCGAAGAAGT
>USLO01000109.1 GCA_900555515.1 uncultured Collinsella sp. | reverse complement strand
GCCGCCGAGACCGAGGAGGCCGCCGACAAGGCACTCAAGCTCATCAAGGTCGACTACGAGGTGCTCGAGCCGCTGCTCGACTTTACCAAGGCACTCGACAACGACATCGTGGTTCACCCCGAGGGCGACGTGACCTTTATGTTCCCGCAGGGCGGCGATGTCCCGCGCAACCTGGTGTGCAGCGGTACCAGCGATTATGGCGACCTGGACGAGGCCTTTGCCCAGAGCGATATCGTCTTTGAGCGCACCTACACCAGCCAGGCCACGCAGACCGCGCCCATGGAGACCTTCCGCGCCTTTGCGACGACCGACGCGTTCGGGCGCATCTCGGTGACCACCTCCACGCAGGTGCCCTTCCACGTGCGCCGCATGGTCGCACAGTCGCTCGACATTCCGCAGTCGCAGGTGCAGGTCATTAAGCCGCGCATCGGTGGAGGCTTTGGTTCCAAGCAGACGGGCTGCTGCGAGATCTTCGTGGCGTTTGTGACGCAGCAGACCGGCCGTCCGAGCTACTGCTGCTACACCCGCGAGGAGACCATCACCGCGGGCAACTCGCGCCACCAGATGCAGATGACCGTTAAGCTGGGCGCCATGAACGACGGCACCATCACGGCCATCGACCTGCATACGCTGTCCAACGCCGGCGCGTACGGCGAGCACGCCACCACGACGATCGGCCTCTCGGGCCACAAGAGCCTGCCCATCTACAACCACGTGAAGGCGAGCCGCTTTAGGTGGGATGCCGTCTACACCAACACCAACCGCGGCGGCGCGTATCGCGGCTACGGTGCCACCCAGGGCCAGTTTGCCGTGGAGAGTGCCGTCAACGAGCTCGCCGACATGCTGCACATGGATCCCGCCGACCTGCGCCTTAAGAACATCGTGCACGAGGGCGAGGTCATGCCGCAGTACTACAACGAGAAGCTCAACGCCTGTGCGCTCGACCGTTGCCTGTTACGCGCGATGGACATGATCGGCTGGCGCGACAAGCCGCTGGCCGTGGACCTGGGCGACCGCGTGCGCGCCCTGGGCTGCGCGCTCACCATGCAGGGCTCGGGCATCTCCAACGTGGACATTGCCGGCATCGACATGCGTCTGGAAGAGGACGGCTTCATTACGCTTTCGACCGGTGCCACCGATAACGGCATGGGCGTCGACACGATCCTGGCGCAGATTGCCGCCGAGGAGCTGGGCGTGGAGAGCTCGCTGATCGTGGTGCGCGGCGTGGACACCGACGTGTCGCCGTTCGATGCCGGCTCGTACGCGAGCTCGGGTACGTACGTGACGGGCCTGGCTGCCAAGAACGCCGCGACCGAGCTGCGCGAGAAGATTTGCGTCAAGGCCGCCCGGATGTGGGATGTGGACGCCGCCGATGTGGTCTTCGACGGCCAGTACGTGCGCCTGTCCGACGAGCGTGCCGCACGAGAGCAGAACCGCTACCTCACGCTGCGCGACTTTGCCAACCTGTGCGTCAAGAACATCGCGGGCGGCGACGCGCTCACCTCGCATGCCTCTGCCTGCCTGCCCGTTTCGCCCCCGCCGTTTATGGCCGGCATTGCCGAGGTCGAGGTCGACAAGGCCACCGGCAAGGTGACCGTGGTGGACTACGCGGCGGCTGTCGACTGCGGTACCGTGATCAACGAGGCGCTCGCGCGCGTCCAGGCCGAGGGCGGCATTGCCCAGGGCATTGGTCACGCGCTCTACGAGATTGTCGAGCACGATGACCGCGGTCGCCTGCGCACCGGTAACTTAATGAGCTACAAGTTGCCCACGCGCCTGGATATCGGCAGCATTCGTGTGGCCTTTGAGCCGAGCTACGAGCCGACAGGCCCGTTTGGCGCCAAGTCGATCGGCGAGGTCGTCATCAACACGCCGCTCGCCGCCGTGGCCTCGGCCGTCGCACACGCCACCGGCCACCAGGTCCGCTCGCTGCCGATCACGCCCGAGAAGGCCCTGCTGGGGGAGTAGCGGGTCAGCGAACAAGTCGTAATTGGCGGGGCGGGACAACTCGCCCCGCCTTTTGCACTCGTGGTGAGGTCGTGAGCCTGTAAAAGGTGCGCGTGCGCTTGCCGTTCGTATCTGCTATCATTCCTAGTCTGTGCGCTCATGCGGGCGTGGCGGAATTGGTAGACGCGCCAGATTTAGGTTCTGGTGGGATTCCCGTGAAGGTTCGAGTCCTTTCGCCCGCACCATCGCACCTGCGTCGGCCCTGGCCGTCGCGACACTTTGTTGCATATAGGTACCAGCACCTCAGATAAGCTGGGCAGTATGAGGAGGAACGTGTTGAACATCACCGCTTCTGACGTCAAGGACGCCAAGCTCACCGCTACGGTCACCATCCCGGCCGCCGACGTCGACGCCGCGATCAAGAAGGCCTACAAGGACACCGCCAAGAAGTACCGCTTCCCGGGCTTCCGTGCCGGCAAGGCCCCCCGTCCGGTCATCGACTCCGCTCTTGGCGCCGAGGCTACCCTCGCTCAGGCCACCAACGACCTGATCGCCGCCAACGAGCCCGCCGTCCTCAACGAGCTGGACATCGTCCCCACCAAGAACGGTGACTACAAGGAGCTCGACCTCGCCAAGGATCACGAGGACTACACCTACACCGTCGAGTTCTCCCTGCGTCCCGCCGCTGAACTCTCCTCCTTCGACGCTGTCGAGATCGAGATGCCCCCTGCGGAGGTCACCGAGTCTGAGATTAACAACCAGGTCGAGATGCTCCTCAACTACCGTGCCACCTTCGAGGACGTCGAGGGTCGCGCCGTCGAGGCCGAGGATTACGTCACTGTCGACCTCAAGGCCGTCGAGAATGCCGACAACTTTGCCGCCGAGGGCCGTATGCTCATCGCCGGTAGCGACAGCAACCCCAAGGAGTTCAACGAGGCCCTGATCGGCGCTAACGTTGACGACGTCAAGACCGTCACCTGGACCGACGAGGTCGAGGAGGGCGAGGAGGCCGAGACCCACACCGTCGAGGTCACCGTCAAGGGCATCAAGGTCCGCAACACCCCCGAGCTCACCGACGAGCTCGTCAAGTCCGACTTTGGCTTCGACAGCATCGACGCTATGCGCGACGCCATCAAGATCGAGATCGAGCAGGACAAGGCTTCCCGCCTGCCGGCCGAGAAGGAGAACCGTTGCGTCTCCGCTCTCGCCGAGCGTCTGCAGCTCGACGAGATGGACGCCGACTACGAGCAGTCCGTCTTTGAGGAGCTTGGCCAGAACTTCCTGTCCAATCTCGCTGCCCGCGGCATGACTCTGGACACCTGGCTGCCCGCTTCCGGTCTGACCATGGAGCAGTTCATCGGCGACCTGCACAAGCAGGCCAACGACGTTGCCCGTGAGTCCCTGGCTCTGGACGCCCTCGCCCGTGAGCTCAAGATTGAGGTTACCGAGGACGACATCAACGCCGAGTTCGAGAAGGCCGGCGTCAAGGACGTCGAGGCTTCCAAGGCCGAGTTCATTGCCGATGGCCGCATGCCTGCCGTCCGCGAGTCCATCCGTCGCTCCAAGGCCGTCGACCACCTGGTCGAGAACGCCAAGGTGACCGAGGTCGACGAGACCGCCAAGGACGCCGAGTAATTCTCGCCACCTTGCCCGCGAGCGCATGCGTGCGCCCGTGATGGGGTAAAGTTATACACCGGTTATCCGGTTGCTTCGTACGGTGCCAGCCAATGCATAGCATGCGGGCACCGTACGTTTATCTAGAACCAATTTGGTCCGCAAGAGAGAAATGGAGATGCGTATGATCGCTAAGTTCGATTCCGCCCTCGTGCCATACGTTATCGAGCAGACGCCGCGCGGCGAGCGCAGCTACGATATCTATTCGCGCCTGCTCAACGACCGCATCATCTTCTTGGGCGAGGAGATTAACTCCGTCAGCGCCAACCTGGTCGTTGCCCAGCTGCTGCATCTTGAGAGCCAGGATGCCGAGAAGGATATCTCGCTCTACATCAATTCGCCCGGTGGCGAGGTCTACTCCGGCCTGGCGATTCTGGACACCATGAACTTCATTAAGCCGCAGGTCTCCACCATCTGCGTCGGTATGGCTGCGTCCATGGCCGCCGTGCTGCTTTCGGCCGGCGCTAAGGGCAAGCGCTTCTGCCTGCCGCACTCTAAGGTCATGATTCACCAGCCCAGCGGCGGTGCCCAGGGTCAGCAAACCGAGATTGAGATCGTTGCCGAGGAAATCAAGAAGACTCGCCGCGAGCTCAACCAGATCCTGTCCGACGCCTCGGGCCAGCCCATCGAGAAGGTCCAGGCCGACACCGAGCGCGACAACTACCTGACCGCTGCTGAGGCCCTTGACTACGGCCTGATCGACCGTATCGTCACCTCGCGCGACCTCGCCGCGAAGGACGCCTAGGATGGCCGGTAACATGCAGGACAACTTTGACGAGAACGGCAACCCCATCCGCTGCTCCTTCTGCGGAAAAGAGCAGGGCCAGGTCCGTCGCCTCGTAAAGGGCCCGACCAACATCTTTATCTGTGACGAGTGCGTCGCCGCCTGTTCCGAGATTCTGGAGGAGTCGCTGGCTTCGGACTTTATGGACGCTGCCCGCAACGGCAAGCTGCCGGGCTTCCTCAACGACCATGGTCAGGCTGCATCCCAGCCCGCCGTGGACCCCGAGACCGAGGGCTTTGAGCTCGAGGACGACCGCCAGGTCATCACGCACGTGCCGACGCCGCACGAGATCTATGACGAGCTTTCGGCCTATGTTATGGGCCAGGAGGACGCCAAGCGCGCCATGTCGGTTGCCGTGTACAACCACTATCGCCGCGTGATTGAGGGCGGCGCCGCGGTGTCTGCCTTTGACGACGACATGGGCTCGCAGTTCGACGACGATATGGACGAGGTAGAGCTCGCCAAGTCTAACATCCTGCTGCTCGGTCCCACCGGCACCGGCAAGACCCTGCTCGCCCAGACGCTTGCGCGCATCCTCGAGGTGCCGTTTGCCATCGCCGATGCCACCGCGCTTACTGAGGCAGGTTACGTTGGCGAGGACGTGGAGAACATCCTGCTCAAGCTCATTAATGCTGCCGATGGCGATATCGAGCGCGCGCAGGTTGGCATTATCTACGTGGACGAGATCGATAAGATCGCCCGCAAGGCCGAGAACCTCTCCATCACCCGTGACGTTTCGGGCGAGGGCGTTCAGCAGGCACTGCTTAAGATTCTTGAGGGCACGGTGGCAAGCGTTCCGCCCACCGGCGGCCGCAAGCATCCCCAGCAGGAGCTGCTGCAGATCGACACGACCAACATCCTGTTCATCTGCGGCGGTGCCTTTGTGGGCCTGGATAAGATCATCGCCGACCGCGTGGGCAACAAGGGCGTGGGCTTTAACTCCGAGATCGCCGGCCCCACCTCGGTCGACGAGAACGACCTGCTGCGTCAGGTGCTCCCGCAGGACCTCAACGCCTTTGGCATGATTCCCGAGTTCGTGGGCCGTACGCCCGTCGTCACCCAGACGCAGGCGCTCGACGAGGACGACCTGGTGTCGATCCTGACCGAGCCCAAGAACGCCGTGGTGCGCCAGTACCGCAAGATGTTCCAGCTCGAGGACGTCGATCTTGAGTTTGAGGACGCCGCCCTGCACGAGATCGCCCGCATGGCGCTTGCCCGCAAGACCGGCGCCCGCGGTCTGCGCGCCATTTGCGAGGACGTGCTGCAGCAGACGATGTTCGACCTCCCCAGCGAGGAAGGCGTTGCCAAGGTCGTCGTAACCGAAGCCGCCGTCAAGGGCGAAGAACAGCCCCAACGCATCTACGGCTAGACCTGCCTAAAACGTGTTTGCAAATAGCCTCCGACAACTCGCGGTCGGAGGCTATTTTATATATGCGCAATAACCCCAACTACCTGTGTTATTCTGTGTGTTTGTTTAAGCCTCAGCGAAGTCATATCAGACTGAAGTAATCGATACCTAAGGGGAGGAATG
>USLO01000108.1 GCA_900555515.1 uncultured Collinsella sp. | reverse complement strand
AACGTCGAGGCCCTGCTGACCGCTGCCGGCGCCACCTTTGCCGATGTCGTCAAGACCACGGTCTACCTGGCCGACATCGCCGACTTCGCCGCCGTGAACGAGATCTACGCCTCCAAGTTCGAGGCCCCGTTCCCCGCGCGCAGCGCCTTCCAGGTTGCCGCCCTTCCGGCTGGCGGTCTGGTCGAGATCGAGGTCGTCGCCGCTCTCTAAGGCGTTGGTCACAACTAAACATGACATGTAAAAAGACCCTGCAGCGCGTGCGAGCTGCAGGGTCTTTTGTCAAGTGACGGATCGCTTGTGGAGCCGCGCTTCATTTTGCTCGTTAGCCTTCCTTGCGGAC
The DNA here is from genome assembly GCA_900555515.1 of uncultured Collinsella sp. GTDB lineage: Bacteria > Actinomycetota > Coriobacteriia > Coriobacteriales > Coriobacteriaceae > Collinsella. The sequence continues at coordinate 5,624 of USLO01000108.1, read as the reverse complement.
TTTTTGCAGGTAGCGGTAGACGCTGGGCTCTGAGATGCCCAGCGCGGCGGCGGCGCAGGCCACGGCGCCCTTGAGCATGAACACCCCGTTACCGTTGAGGTGGCGAATGACGTCCACGCGGTCGCTCTGACCAAGCGACGCCACATCCAGCCCGCGCGCGCTCAGCAACTCGGCAATGCTGCGGTCGATGAGCTCCTGTGTGGACTCCGAAAGGCTTTCGACCTCGATAGGGGCGGGCTCCGTGCGCGTTGGCGCTGCGTCGAAGCACGCCATGAGCTGCTGCGCCATGGCGTTGATGGAGCGCACGGTCGAGAGGTCGGTGTTGACGCAGAGCATACCGACGATCTCGTCATTCTCGCGGATAAAGTACGTCGCTGACTCCAACGTTTTGCCGCCGGCACCGCGCCCCTCGTAGCCCGTAATAAACGGCAGGTCGCGATACTTGGCGTCGTGCATGATCTTGAGTGCCAGATCGGTGGCGGGACCGCCGACCTTGCGGCCGCTCACGATGCCGTTGCGAATATCGACGATGGCGTGGTCGGGATCCGAGAAATCGTGCAGCACGATTTCGCTGTTTTTGCCGAGTATCTGCTCCAGAAAATCGACCATCGGCAAAAAGCGACGTACGGTCTCGTTCACGGGCAACTCCTTTGGGTGAAATCGGAAATGTTCATAACAATTTTTTCTCATGGTAACACGCTGCCCATCATCTCGTATATCCGCAGGTACATTGCGTAATGCAGACGAACGGTAGGAATTTAGCGGTAAACGGTTGACCAAAAGAAATGTTAGATGTTATTTTGACCAGACACTTTCCTGACCTGCGGAAATGCGTTATTTCAGCTGAAGAATAGTCTGATAACAAAAAATTATTATTGAGAATGAGAATCATCTTTAATACGATATGCAATGAAGGCACAACCTCAACCCCGCACTGCGTCACAATAGAGCGTTAGATGCGAAAACAACTACTTCGAGGATTGGTGGTCAAATGACCCAGGAGACGGTTACGAACGGCACTGAAGCCCTGTTCACTCGCGAAGGCATGCCTCCCGTTAAGGAAATGATCCCGTGTGCCCTTCAACACGTACTGGCATCGTTTGCCGGCATCATTACCCCGGCGGTCATCATGGCCGGCGTCTACGGCTTTAATAGCCAGCAGAGCACCGACATCATCCAGGTCGCCCTCATTCTTTCGGCGATCGATACGGCCCTTCAGGCCTTCGCTCCCTTCCGTCGCATCGGCGGCGGCCTGCCCATCGTCATGGGCGTTTCGTTCGCGTTCCTGCCGGCCCTGCAGGCCATGGGTGCCTCGGGTTTTAGCTTTGGTGCGCTGCTGGGCGGCGAGATCGTCGGCGGCGCCGTCGCGGTCCTCTTTGGTCTGGCCTACAGCAAGATCAAGTGGCTGTTCCCGCCCGTCGTGACCGGTACGGTCATCTTCTCCATCGGCGTTTCGCTGTATCCCACGGCCGTCAAGTATATGGCCGGCGGTATGGGTACGCCGCTGTGGGGTACTCCGCAGGCCTGGTGCGTCGCTCTTATCACCTTCGCCGTGGTCTTTGCGCTCGCCAACTTTGGCAAGGGCACGCTCAAGCTGGGATCCGTGTTCTTTGGCATGATCGTTGGCATGATCGTCTCCATCCCCTTTGGCATGATCGACTTCTCCAGCGTCGCCACCGCTCAGGTCTTCGCTCTTCCCAAGCTCATGCCCTACGCGCTCGAGTTTGATCCCGAGGTCTGCATTACCCTCGCTGTCGTGTTCCCCATGGTTGCTATTCAGGTTATCGGTGACGTCTCCGCCGCCTGCCTGGGCTCCATCGACCGTATGCCCACCGAGCGCGAGCTCTCCGGTGCTATCGTGTCCCAGGGCCTCACCTCTATGGTCGGCGGCCTGCTGGGCGGTCTTCCCACCAGCGCCCTTGGCCAGAACGTGGGCATCATCTGCTCCAACAAGGTCGTCAACAAGTGGGTCTTTGTGATCATCGCGGCCGTCTTTGCCATCGCCGGTCTGTTCCCGCAGCTCTCTGCCGTTCTTTCCGCTATCCCGCAGCCCGTCATCGGCGGCGCGACCGTCGGCGTCTTTGGCACCATCACCATGAACGGCGTGCGCATGTTCACCCGCGAGGGCCTCACGCAGCGCACTACCACTATCGTCGGCACCTCCGTCGTCTTTGGCCTGGGTATCTGGATGGCCAGCGGTTGCCTTGCCGGCGAGGGTATGCCCGCCTGGGTGTCCACCGTCATCGGCTCCAATGCCGTAACCCCCACCGCCATCATGGCCATTGTCCTTAACCTGATCCTTCCGCAGACGCCGGTCGTGGCTCAGCACATCGATGCTGCCAAGGACGCTGCCGTGGATCTGGTCTTGCCCGAGAGCAAGAAGTAACCAATTCGGTGCTATTCGTCGGCGGACGCATCGCCTCGTCCGCCGACGCCATGCGGCGCCAAGCCGCACTTCAAAGGGCTTGTCCCTTTGGTGAAGCGTTGACGGGAGAGGGCCCGTTTCCGGTGTAGGCCGGCGCTTCGCACTCCGCTATGTCAGAGGTGTCAAACCCCGCCCCTGATGTTGAAGGGAGCATTTATGCTTCTGGTCGCTAACGGTTCCGTCTTTACCCGCAACGCTCAGACCCCGTTCATTCCAAACGGTGCGGTCGCCATTGACGGAGATACGATCGTCGAAGTGGGCCCCGAGTGCGAGCTCAAGGCCAAGTACCCGGATGCCGAGTACGTCGACGCCCAGGGCAACCTCATCATGCCCGGACTTATCAACTGCCACACCCACATCTACTCGGGTCTGGCCCGCGGCCTTGCCATTAAGGGCTGCAACCCCACCAACTTCCTGGAGAATCTTGAGCAGCAGTGGTGGAAGATCGACGACAACCTGACGCTCGACGGCACCAAGGCAAGCGCCTATGCCACGATTCTGGATTCCATCCGCGATGGCGTCACCACGATCTTCGATCACCATGCGAGCTTCTGCGAGATCCCGGGAAGCCTCTTTACCATTAAGGATGCAGCTCAGGAGCTGGGCATGCGTTCGTGCCTGTGCTACGAGGTCTCCGATCGCCGCGGCCAGGAAAAATGCGACCAGGCCATTGCCGAGAACGCCGAATTTGCCCGGTGGGCCGCCAGGGAGCGTCGCGATAACGACAACCACATGATCGCCGCCATGTTTGGTGGACATGCCACCTTTACGCTTTCGGACGAGACCATGGATAAGATGGCCGAGGCCAACAACGGCCTGACCGGCTTCCACATCCACGTGTGCGAGGGCATGAATGACGTGTGGGACTCCCGTCTCAACCGCGGTGGCATCAGCCCCGTCGAGCGCCTGCTGCAGCACAACCTGCTGGGTCCCGACACCATGCTCGGCCACTGCATCCACGTGACGCCTGCCGAGATGGATATCGTCAAGGAGTCCGGCACTTGGCTGGTCAACAACCCCGAATCCAATATGGGCAACGCCGTGGGCTGCGCCCCCGTGCTCGAGTTCTTCCGCCGCGGCATCCCCGTGTGCATGGGCACCGACGCCTACACCCACGATATGCTCGAGAGCCTTAAGGTCTTCCTGATCATTCAGCGTCACAACGCCGCTATGCCCAACGTGGGCTGGTGCGAGGCCATGACCATGCTGTTCGAGAACAACGCCAAGATGGCGAGCAAGTACTTCGATCGCAAGCTCGGCGTGCTCGAGGCCGGCGCTGCCGCCGACGTTATCGTTATGGACTACAAGCCCTTTACGCCGCTGAGCGAGGAGAACATCGACGGCCACATGCTCTTTGGCATGATGGGCAAAAACTGCCGCACCACCATCATCAACGGCAAGGTCCTGTACAAGGATCGCGAGTTCGTTGGCATTGATGAGGACAAGATCAACGCGTGGACCATGGCTGAGTCCAAGAAGCTCTGGAGCACGCTCAACGATCGCGTGTATTAATCCAATTGGAGATTCGCGCGCGTCGGATGTTTCGCCGCATCCGGCGCGCACATAGGCGGCCTCCGCGGGGTCGCCGGCGCTGTGCTAGCGCTACACCGTATTTGCGCCCGCCGCGCGGTCTCGCCGGGCGTTACAGAGAGGAGCTCATTATGAGCGACATCATGAGGCCGATCCCGTTTTCGCAGCTGATGAACTGGATCATCGAGGAGCACAAGACCCAGGACGCCATCTTTGGCGTGCGCAAGATGGTCACGACCAACCAGGAGGGCGCGCTTCCCATTTTTGACGAGCGCATCGAGACTCCGTTTGGCCCGGCCGCCGGCCCCAATACGCAGCTTGCCCAAAACATCGTGGCATCCTACGTGGCCGGTTCCCGCTTCTTTGAGCTCAAGACCGTCCAGGTTATGGACGGCGAGGAGCTCTCCAAGTGTGTGAACAAGCCCTGCATCGTGGCGCAGGACGAGTGCTACAACTGTGAGTGGTCGACCGAGCTCGAGGTTCCGCAGGCCTTTGCCGAGTACGTGAAGGCATGGTTCGCCTGCCACCTCATCGCTCGCGAGTACGGCCTGGGAAGCCCGGACGGTTTTGTCTTCAACATGTCCGTGGGTTATGACCTGGAGGGCATCAAGAGCCCCAAGGTCGACGCCTACATCGAGGGTATGAAGGACGCCAGCGGCTCCGACGTCTGGAACGAGTGCCGTACGTGGGCGCTCGCCAACCTGGACAAGTTTGAGCATGTTGACGCCGCATTTGTCGAGTCCATCCCGGCACGCGTCTCCAACTCCATCACCGAGTCTACCCTGCACGGCTGCCCGCCGGCCGAGATCGAGCGCATCGCGACCTATCTGATCACCGAGAAGGGCCTCAACACCTACATCAAGTGCAACCCCACGCTGCTGGGCTATGAGTTTGCCCGCCAGCGCCTCAACGAGCTGGGCTTTGACTACATCGTCTTCGATGACACGCACTTCCGCGAGGACCTGCAGTGGGCCGATGCCGTGCCTATGTTCGAGCGCCTGATTGCCCTGTGCGCCGAGCGCGGCCTGGAGTTTGGCGTCAAGCTGACCAACACGTTCCCCGTCGACGTGACGAGGAACGAGCTGCCCTCCACCGAGATGTACATGTCCGGCCGTTCGCTGTTCTCACTGACCATTGAGGCTGCTCGCCGCATTACCGAGCAGTTCGATGGCAAACTGCGCATCAGCTACTCCGGTGGCGCCACGGTCTACAACATCCGCGCCCTGTACGATGCCGGCATTTGGCCCGTTACCCTGGCGACCGACGTGCTCAAGCCCGGTGGCTACGAGCGCTTTAGCCAGATGGCCGGCGAGTTTACCGACCTGGATGGCAAGCCGTTCGCGGGTGTCTCTCTCGAGGCTGTGACTGCGATCCAGACCGACTCACTCACCAACCCGCTCTACAAGAAGCCGCTGCGTCCGCTGCCCGACCGCAAGGTCGCCGGCAAGAGCCCTCTTTCCGATTGCTTTACCACGCCGTGCCGCACGAGCTGCCCCATCCAGCAGGATATTCCCGCCTACCTGGCGGCCGTTGACGAGGGCCGCTACGAGGACGCACTCAACATCATCATCGAGCGCAACGCCCTGCCGTTCATTACCGGCACCATCTGCCCGCATCCCTGCGGCCGTGCCTGCGAGCGTGCGTTCTACGAGCCCGAGGGCGCCCAGAT
>USLO01000107.1 GCA_900555515.1 uncultured Collinsella sp. | reverse complement strand
CTGTTCGATCTGCTCGTCTACATTAAGCAGCGCTACCCCAACTACAAGCAGATCTTCATCACCGAGAACGGCATGGGCTACAAGGACCCCTACAAGGACGGTTTTGTGGACGACCAGCCGCGCATCGACTACATCGAGCAGCACCTGCGCTGGTTGCTCAAGGCCATGGAGGTTGGCGTCAACGTGGGCGGCTACTTCCTGTGGAGCCTGCAGGATCAGTTCTCCTGGACCAATGGTTACAACAAGCGTTACGGCTTCTTCTACGTTGACTTTGAAACCCAGAAGCGCACGCCCAAGGCAAGCGCATACTGGTATAAGCACGTGGCGCAGACCCGTCGTCTGGACTAGTGACTGGCGGGGTTGCCCGCTCACATAACCTGTCCCCATTTCTCAGCCGGGGGCGGCACGTCACACGGCGCGCCGCCCCCGGCCTTTTTGTGCAGGTCGGAAGCCGTTTGTCTCGATCTGTAACATCTAGCCGAGTTTTTTGGTCCTAGCTGTTACAGATTGAGATAAACCGGAGAGGCGGAGCCGAATTATCTAAATCTGTAACACGTAGCCCGCTTTTGACCGTCTACCTGTTACAGATCGAGACAAACGGAGTAGGACCTAACCCCGTATGTCCCTAACAGTCGAGCGTTCGACCAGCGTACTCGGCACATGAATCGCCTCGATAGACGAGCTCTCTCCAATCGCCGCCTCAAACGCAAGCTTACCGACACCGCGCAAATCAAATCGCAGCGTCGTCAGCCGATTGTGAGGAACAAGTCCCTCGAGTGCGTCGTCGATACCAACCACGCTCACGTCGTCGGGCACGGACAGGCCCGCGTTCTCGAGCGCGGCGATAACACCCAGCGCCATCTGGTCATTTGCCGCAAGCACGGCAGTCGGCGCCTGCGACCCGCCGGCAAGCACCTCGGCGGCAATCCGCTCGCCCATGGCGTACCCACTGTCCGCACTCCAATCGCCACGCAGCATCGGAGCGGCATCGACATGAGCACGACCCAGCGTATCGCGCCAACCGGCCTCACGAAAACGCGAGGAAATCGAGCTTTCCGGACCCGCCACAAACCGCATATTCGAGTGACCATGTTCCAGCAGATAATTGGTCAACAGCTCGCACGAACCATACTGGTCGGAGTCGATCGTCGTGCAGCGCGGATGCGCATACATGGACAGGATGACCGTTCGCACTCCCGGCTGGGGAACAAACTCCTCAAAATCGGGAGCCATGCGGTTCATGTTGAGAATCATGCCGTCGACGGGTCGCTCGACCATGCGGCGCGAGGCATCGGCAAGTGTATAGGGCTTGTCGCCGCCCATCTCGATCATAGTGACGGCAAAATCGTGCTCGCGCGCCGCTTGCATGATACCCTCGAGCGTCGCCAGGTTACCGACACGTGTGATGTTGTACATGCACAGGCCAATAGAACGATACGATCCGCCGCGCAACGCCGCTCCAGCAAAATTGGGACGAAAGCCCAGCTCTTCCATGGCGGCCAGCACGCGCTTGCGCGTCTTTTCCGTCACGTTGGGCATACCGTTGACCACGCGAGACACAGTCTGGCGGCTCACGCCAGCGAGCGCCGCAACCTCTGCCGCGCTCGCCGAACGACCATTCCTTGTCTGCTGAGCCATGCCTTCCACGCTAACCTGCTTCCCAACTATTCCCCGCGCCCATGGCGCATCGTACATACATTGATAACGTGCTCATGATACCCGAGCCATATACCACAACATGAAAACTTCTGTCAATCAAAACCGCTTACCGAACAAATACAACCGTTCGCGGCTGTTTGAAGTTGTTTTGTTTCTATACATCCCAGCCGGATGTTAACGTGCTCATTGTCAAATGTTCACGTGCTCATTTTGGTTCTAATCATTTTAAGATAGTGTTTATCGGGCTTTTTCACCGCTGAACGCTAACCAGGGAGCCTCCTGAGCGCAAACGCACAATATCGAACAGTGAGACGAGAGGGTGTATACATATGTCTTTGCTAAACCGCGTACAGCAGCTGCCGAAGGGCTTTGTTTGGGGCGCCGCAACCGCCGCGTACCAAACGGAAGGTTCCACGAAGGTGGCAGGCAAGGGTAAGACCATGTGGGACGATTACCTTGTCGCCCAGGGTCGCTTTTTGCCCGACCCGGCCAGTGATTTCTACAACCGCTACGAGGAGGATATCCGCCTTTCTGCCGAGCATGGACTCAACGCCATCCGTGTGTCCATCGCCTGGACCCGCATCTTCCCCAACGGCGACGATGCCGAGCCCCTCGCCGAGGGCGTTAAGCACTACCACGAGCTGTTCGCCTGCTGCAAAAAGTATGGCGTCGAGCCCTATGTGTCCCTGCATCACTTTGACTCCCCCGCCGCCCTGTTCAACCAGGGCGACTGGCTCAACCGCAAGACCGTCGACGCCTATGTGCGCTATGCCGAGTTCTGCTTCCGCGAGTTCCGCGAGGTCAAGAATTGGTTCACCATCAACGAGCTCATCAGCCTCTCGCACTCCCAATACATCCAAGGCAACTTCCCGCCCAACCATCACTTTGATGTGACGAGCGGCATCCAGAGCCAGCACAACGAGCTCGTTGCCCACGCCCGCGCCGTCAACCTGTATAAGGATCTTGACGAGACCGAGCACCTGGGCGGACGCATTGGCATGGTCAACGTCCTGACGCCGGCATATCCTGCCACCGACTCGCCCGCCGACCAGCACGCCGCCGACCTGTACAACGCCTTCTACACCGACTTCATCATGGACGGCGCCTTCCTGGGCCACTACTCCGCGCGCACCCTCTCACTCATCAACGAGATTCTGCGTGCCAACAACGCCACACTTACGGTTGAGGACAGCGACATGGAGGAGCTCGCCAAGGCGGCGCCCCGCAACGATATGTTCGGCCTCAACTACTATCAGTCGGCGTTTATCGCCGCCTACGATGGCGAGTCCACCAACAGCTTTAACGGCACCGGAGACAAGGGCACCTCGTGCTTTAAGTTTAAGGGCGTCGGGCAGCAGGTCGATATTCCGGGTATCCCCACCACCGACTGGGATTGGCTCATCTACCCGCAAGGCCTCTACGACACGCTCAAGCGCATCAGCGCCACCTATCCCAACCTCCCCGTCATCTATATCACCGAAAACGGCCTGGGCCACAAGGACCCCGAGCCCGACGCAAACGGCATCGTCGCCGATCCCGAGCGCATCGACTTTGTCGACCAGCACATGGAGAAGGTGCTCCAGGCGCGCGCCGAGGGCGTCGACGTCCAGGGCTACTTTATCTGGAGCCTGCAGGACCAGTTCTCGTGGGCCAATGGCTATAACAAGCGCTACGGCCTGTTCTACATCGACTTCGACACGCAAAAACGCTACATCAAGCAGTCGGCACTCTGGTACAAGGAGCTCGCCGACACCATGGCGGACGCGCAGTAGCGCATCGCCTCGCTTTCTCCCGAGAGGGGAGCGGCCCTATGCGATACAAACCCAGCCGCTCCCCTCTCTCCCCCTGGGACCGACCCCGCCTGCACCCGGGCTTTTAGCAAGCGGGAGACCATATAGGTTTTCAATGTCCATGCCATTAAGATTTCATGCAAAGAGGAGCGTGAACTATGGAATCGATCGTTAAGTTCTTGGAGAAAGGTCAGCCGTACTTCGACAAGGTCTCTAAGAACATCTACCTTCAGGCCATTAAAGACGGCTTTTTGGCAGCAATGCCCATCATCCTGTCTTCTTCTGTCTTCCTGCTTATTTCAACCCTGCCGGGCGTTGTCGCCACGGTCGGCGGCTTTACGCTGCCCGACTGGTGGAACGTCGACGTCGTGAACTTCTGCAACAAGGTTTACAACTTCACGATGGGCGTCGTGGGCATCATGGTCGCCGGCACCACCGCAAGCGCGCTGACCGGCTCCAAGAACCGCCGCATGCCTGCCGGCAAGGCCATCAACGCCACGAGCACCATGGTCGCCGCCATGTGCGCTATGCTCATCTTGGCCGTTACCCAGACGAGTGCCAAGATCGACGGCGCCGATGTCTCGGTGTTCTTTACCGACAACATGGGCACCAAGGGCCTGCTGAGCTCCTTTGTCGCCGCATTTGCCACGGTCAACATCTATGCCTTCTGCATTAAGCGAGACATCACCATCAAGCTGCCCAAAGAAGTCCCCGGCGCCATCGCCCAGAACTTCCGCGACATCTTCGCCTTCAGCTTCTCCATCCTGTTTGTCGCCGTCATCGACGTTATCTGCCGCACCTGCTTGGCCGTCCCGTTTGCCAACGTCATCTCCACGCTGGTGAGCCCGCTGTTCGCCGCTGCCGATTCCTACGCCGGCCTCGCCCTCATCTGGTTCATGATCCCGCTGTTCTGGTTCATGGGCATCCACGGCCCCTCGGTCGTTAAGCCTGCCCTCAACGCCGCGCTGTTTGGCAACATCACCACTAACCTCGCCACGCTGCAGGCCGGCGGTCACCCCGCCCTCGCCCTGACCGAGAACTTCGGTAACTACATCGGCGAACTCGGCGGCACCGGCGCCACGTTCATTGTCCCGATCATCTTCCTGCTCTTTATGCGCTCCAAGCAGCTCAAGGCCGTCGGCAAAGCCTCTGTCGTACCCGTGATGTTCGCCGTCAACGAGCCGCTGCTGTTCGCCGCGCCCATCATCCTCAACCCGTACTTCCTGATCCCGTTCCTGTTTGCCCCCGTGGCCAACGTCCTCATTGGTAAGTTCTTCATCGACTTTTTGGGCATGAACGGCTTTATCTATGCCATGCCGTGGGCACTCCCCGGACCGATCGGCACCTTCATCGACACCAACTTCCAGCCGATCTCTCTGGTCCTGGTTGTCGTCCTGCTGGTCGTTGACTTCTTGATCTACTACCCGTTCTGCAAGGCCTACGACAACGTCCTGTGCAAGCAGGAGGCCGAGACCCTGGCCGAAGAAGAGGCCGAGGAGACCAAGGCCGTCAAGACCGCTGCCGCCCCCGCCGTTGAGGCTCCTGTTGTCGAGACCGCTTCTGCCACTGAGGCCTCCGCAGCTCCGTCCGCCCTTAAGGGCAAGGATCTGAGGGTTCTGGTTCTGTGCGCTGGCGCCGGCACCTCTGCACTGCTCGCCAACGCGCTTAAGGAAGGCGCCGACGAGCTGGGCATCGACATTACCGCCAACGCCGGTGCCTACGGCAGCCACTACGCCATCATGGACCAGTACAACGTCATCGTCCTGGCTCCGCAGGTTCGCACCTATTACAACGAGATGAAGGCCGACACCGACCGCCTGGGCATCACGCTGCTGTCGCCCAAGGGCAAACAGTACATCGACCTCACTAAGGATCCCAAGGGTGCCGTCGCCTGGATCGAGGAAAACCTCGAGGCATAAAACGCTGACGCCACCTGCCGCTCGCAGAAAAAAAATGGCCCGTGCATCGATGCGTGATGCGCGGGCCATTTTGTTTAGACCGCACCCGTCCTCCTGTTCATCTTAATCTGTAACATCTAGCCGAGTTTTTGGGTCCCAGCTGTTACAGATCGAGGTGAACGCACAGGCCAAGCCAAAAATCTCAATCTGTAACATGTAGACCGCTTTTGACCGCTTAGATGTTACAGATCGAGACAAACAGATGGGTCAATCCAATCAATCTAGATCTGTAACACCTGGCTGGTCATTTCACTCCTAACTGTTACAGATCGAGACAAAGATGATGGCTGGGTAGACAAAATCTCAATCTATAACACCTAGTCGAGTTTTCGGGTCCCACCTGTTACAGATTTAGACGAGCAGGCCGAGCACGTCTACGCCCGCAGATCCCTTACGCTGGAACGCTCGACCAACACGCCCGAGACGAGCGTACGACTTCTGGAGCTCGGGGCTTCCAGACCTGCGACGACCTCGTTAAGCGCACGGATGCCCAGTTCGCGGTGGCGAAACTTCACCGACGTCAGAATCGAGTTGGGAATCGTCTTGTAGAGCTCATCGTCGAAGCCGATCACGGACACGTCGTCGGGCACA
>USLO01000106.1 GCA_900555515.1 uncultured Collinsella sp. | reverse complement strand
GAGGGCGCCGACCTGCTGATCGCCACCACCGTTGCCCCCGAGGGCCTCACCTGCCCGTACGTGAGCGGCGTGCCCTTCATGACCGGCATGAACCGCGTTGCTGCCGAGAAGGCCGTTCTCGACGTTATGGCTCAGTAGGCGCTGACTGCATGAGTGAGCAGAACGCCAACCCGGTAGAGCTCTTTGGTATGCGCGTTGCCCATGTGGGCATTAACGCCACCGACCCGGCAGACGCCCTGGAGATCGCGGAGCTGTTCTCGACGATGATGGGCCTGCCCGTCATCGAGACCCCAGTTTCGTACTTCAACGATTCGCTGGTCGAGATCATGAAGCAGAACGGTCGTGGCACCAAAGGCCACATCGGCTTTGCCGTTAACGACATCGATGCAGCTGAGAAGTGGTTTGCCGAGCGCGGGCTCGAGGTCAACGAGGAGTCGCGCGCGCTTCTACCCGACGGTGGTACCAAGCTCGTGTACTTTAAGCGCGAGTTCGCCGGCTTTGCCGTGCATCTGTGCCGCGAGTAGCGCACAGGCTGCTATAGCTAGCAAAAAGGGATAGGGCCGCATGGCCTTATCCCTTTTTTACGCCGAGGGGCTTCCTACCGCGGCAGGCGAATCGTAAAGCGGCTGCCGACACCCTCGACTGAGGTCACGCCAATGACACCACCGTGGCTATCGACGATCCACTTGGCAATGGCAAGCCCCAGACCCGAGCCCTGCGCGCCGGCATCGCGTGCGTTGTCGGCGCGGTAGAACCGTTCAAACGCGTGAGCTGCGGATTCTTGGTTCATGCCGATGCCCTCGTCCTCAACACTTATGTCGATCGCGCCCGTGCCCGTATCGGGAGTTATGGCAAACGTGACGGTCGTTCCCGCGTCCGAATACTTGGCGGCGTTTTGCACGATCACGCGCAGAGCTTGCTTTACGAGCGCCACGTCAACGGGCGCATCGCAGCGCGGGTCGCTGACAAGCGCAGCGTCAAAGGCCAGCCGATACGTATGCTCGGTATCGATCATCTGCGATTCCTCGCATACCTCGCCGACCAGTGCGGCAAGGTTAGTATTTGCGCGCCGCAGGACCGTGCGTCCGGCATCGCCGCGCGCCAAAAACAGCAGCTGCTCCACAAGCTCTTGCATGTGCTCGCTTTCGGCCTTGAGGGACGCGATGGACTCCGCCAGCACGTCCGGATCGTCTTTGCCCCAACGGTCGAGCATGTTTACGTAGCCCTGAATCACCGCGATGGGCGTTCGTAGCTCGTGGCTTGCATCATTGACAAAGCGCATCTGCTGCAGCTTGGCCTCTTGCATCTGACGCAGCAGACGGTTGAGTGCGACCTCGATGCTTGCCAGGTCGGCGTCGCCGGTAGTGACGCTCGGCGAGTCGACGCTTGCGCGCTCGATGGCCTGCTCCAGCGTTTCCATCTTGCCGCCGGAGAGCTGCATGCGGCCGAGTTCGTCCACGCGCAGGGCCAGATCGTTGAGCGGTGCCATGGTTCGGCGCACACGGCGGGCGCCGCCGAGCATGTTGAGCATGCTGATGACCTGCCAACCCACAACGACAAGGTAGAGAGGCCATAGCGTGACGAGGTCCTGTGCGAGGGGGAAAGTCTTGGTGATACGCGTAAGCTCGACGGTATAGGTGAGCGTTGCCAGGTCCCAGCCACGCGCGGGCGTCAGCGACATGCCGCGAACGGTGGCGCTGGGGATCCATCCTGCGGTAAACGCGCCGTCGGGCAGCGTCTGGTTGTATCCATAGACGAGGATCGCCGCCGCAATAACCAACAGCAACAGATCGAGCCAGACGTAGCTCATCAAGCGGCGCCACATATAGCTCCAGTTGATGGCGCGGGCGATGGATGTGACGCGCTTGGCCTCGGCGTTACGCACGGCAGACATAGCCCACCCCGCGCACGGTTTGGATGATTCGGGCGCCGCCGGCGTCCTCGATCTTGGCGCGCAGGTGCGCGATGTGCACGTCGACGTTGTTGGTGTCGCCCACGTATTCGTAGCCCAGCGCCTCGTGCGCGATGCGCTCGCGTGTGAGCACGGTGCCGGCATGCGTCATAAGCAGGGCGAGGACGTCGAACTCGCGAGCCGTGAGCGCGATAGGCGAGCCGCCGACTGTGACTTCGCGGCGGCCGGGATCGAGCACGACTGAGCCAACGGTGAGCGTAGCGGGGGAGGGCGAGGCGGAAGCCTGGGCCGAGTCGCTGACCGGGGGTATCGCACCGGCGCCGACGCCCGCGTCGCTCGCCGCGCCCGTCCCGATGCCGCCAACGCCCGAAGCCGCCCGCACGGCTTCCGAGCGCTTCAGCGCCACGCGGATCCGTGCGAACAGCTCTTCAATCGCAAACGGCTTGGTCAGGTAATCGTCGGCGCCGGCATCGAGCCCGGCCACCTTGTCCATCACGGCATCGCGCGCGGTGACCATGATCACCGGCACATCCTTGTGCTTGCGTACGCGCCGCAGGACCTCCATGCCGTTGAGCTGCGGCAGCAGTACATCGAGCAGAATCAAATCGTAGTCGCGCTCCAGTGCCAGGTCCACGGCGGTGCGGCCGTCGGCGGCATGTTCCACCCGGTAGCCCTCGTGCTCCAGCTCGAGCGTCACAAAGCGGGCGATTTTCTCCTCGTCCTCTACGATCAGGATCCGTGCCATACGTGCCCCCCGTCTGCGATTACTTATCGTCGTTGAGATTTTGCTTGATGTCGTCCGCGGCGTCGGCGGCGTGATCCATAAGGTTGTTGATGCTGCCGGGCACGTCGCCGTCGCTATCGATGCGGTAACGCATGCCAAAGAACAGGCCGATCAGCATCAGCCATATCGTGGCGCCCCAGGCAAACAGGGCGATGATGGGGATCAGGATGGGGATGTTGAGGATGATTGCATCGCGGCGCGTGGCGATAAACTTGGTGTCCAGGCTCAGGCGGAAGAGCTTTTTGAGGTACTCCCACACGCTGTCCATCTTCTTGGAGAAGTCGGTCTTTTCGCTCGACTTCTCGTAGGCGGCCTGCGCGGCGACCATCTCGGCCGAGGGTTCGTCGACCGGCGCGGACTCGGTGGCGGCGTGCGCCGACGTGGTCTGGGTCTTGCCTTGCGACTCGAGCCAAATGATGGCGTCCAAAACGTTGCCGTCGGCGGCGTCGAGCGCGGCTTTGGCATCGGTGTAGCTCACGTTGCACTTGGTGCGGATGGTTTCAACTTTTTCGAGGTCGTCCATGACCTGTCCTTTCGTTCGATGGGCGCGACGCCGGGCGGCCTGCCCGGGCGCGAGCGTTGCGTTCGGCGGCCTGCGTTGCGCGGCGCCGCCCCGCCCTTGGTCGAACTCTATAGTGCAGGTTATAGATTAAGCGATTCTTGAGCCAAGATTAATGTTGGATGAGTTTTTGCGCGGCGGTGGGGAAGGGAGAGGTGTCTTTTTGGATAGCTAGCAGCGAGGCCTAATGCTTTTCCCGAGAAGTGAACGAGCTAAAACGGACCCCCGAAGCATCGACACTTTAGGAGTGCCGTTTCCTGCGGTTTCGGCGCTGAAATCCTGCGATTTTGCCGCCGGAAAATGCGGATGTTTCAGGGGTCCAAAAACAGCCGTTCACTTCGCGGGAAAAGTATTAGACCTCGATAGCGGGGGATGGTGGGCCGGTACAAAACGGCGCCAAGGGTTGGTCGAGCGGGCGGTTTCTCTATTGATGTCCGCACGACATGTGACACTTATCTTGCCGCCATGCTCTGTCGCGGCGGCATGAAGCTGAACAACGACCCTCTAAGGAGTTCGATACCAATGAGTGACAACACCAAGCATCTCGCAAAGAAGCGCGTTAAGGACGCGGGGCCGTGCCTCGCGCTGTGCGTAGCCGGCGCAGCGGTCGCGCTGCTGGCTGTTCTGGGGCCATTCGACGTGCTCCGAAGTGCCAGTTCCCTGCACGTTTGCATGGCCCTTGCCGGCGCCATGATGACCGGCGGCGTGCTCGATCTGGTTTTTTGGGTGCTTGATCCGTTTGGATGGAAGAACGAAGGGTAAGCCCTAAGGGATGGAAGGGCTGGAACGGTTGGCTTAGTGATCGTGCGGAATGTGGGCTAGCGACTTACAGGGAAGTGGTAATCCGATGACGGTCTATGTAACAGGCGATATTCACGGCGGTGCCGACATGCAAAAGCTTCGCGACTGGGAGCTCGGGGATAGTCTGACGAGCGACGACTATCTCATCGTCGCCGGCGACTTTGGCTTTCCGTGGGATTTCTCTGCCGAGGAGTGCGCCGATATCGCCTGGCTGGAGTCGCGCCCCTATACCGTGCTGTTCGTCGACGGCAACCACGAGCGCTTCGACCATTGGGCGGAGCGTCCCATGGAGCTGTGGCACGGTGGGCTGACGCAGCGCCTGTCGGATACCTCGCCCATACGGCGTCTGACGCGTGGCGAGGTTTTTGAACTCGACGGCTCAACGATCTTTACCATGGGCGGCGCCACGAGCGTGGATAAGGAATACCGCATTCCCTATTCCAGCTGGTGGCCACAGGAGCTGCCGGACGAGCGCAACTTTGAGGAGGCGCGGGCAAAGCTCGACAGCGTGGACTGGAAGGTCGACTACGTGATCACCCACACCTGCTCCACGCGCATGCTTTCGCCCACGCTTTATCCGGCACCCGGCTGGAATTATCCCGATGTCGATCGACTCACCACGTTTTTCGACGAGCTGGAGGACCGCCTGGACTACAAGCACTGGTACTACGGGCACTTTCACCGTGACGCCAACCCGGCCGAGCGCTATACCGTGCTCTTCGACTGCATAGTTCGCTTGGGCGACGAACTTCAGCCCTGGGATGTTGCGTAGGGGCGGGGTGGCTGGCTACTCGACCGTTACAGTGATGTTTTCCCGATGCGTACGGATAACATCCCAGCTAAAATGCTCGGCCAGCTGCTCGGCAGAGCGCGGCGTGGTGTCCGATGCGATGCCCGTTTGCCCGGCGAGCCAGCCCAGCAGCGCCTTGGGCGTGCCAAAGCGGGCGCGTAGTTCGCCCAGGTCCAGGTCGCGGTCGCGCTTGGAAAGGCGGCGCCCGTCCGGCGACATGAGCAGTGGAATGTGCGCGTAGCGTGGCGTGGGAAGTCCCAGCAGATGCTGCAGGTAGATTTGGCGGGGCGTGGAGCCCAGCAGATCGCATCCGCGCACGACCTCGGTGACGCCCATGGCAGCGTCGTCGACCACCACGGCTAGCTGGTAGGCAAAAACGCCGTCGCTGCGGCGCACCAAAAAGTCACCGCATTCGGTGGCGAGTGCTTCGCATTGGGCTCCGTACGTGCGGTCCACGAATTCGATCACGTCGCTGGCGAGGTCGTCGACGGTGGGCACGCGCAGGCGCGTGGCCGGAGCACGCAGGGCACTGCGGCGGGCGACCTCTTCGGCCGAAAGGCCTCGGCAGGCGCCGCGGTAGATGGGCGTGCCGTCGCTGGCGTGCGGCGCGCTCGCGGCGTGGAGTTCGGCACGCGTGCAAAAACAGGGATAGGTAAGGCCGGCGTCTTGCAGCTGGCGCAGGGCGTCCTCGTACAGATCCAGGCGATCGTGCTGGTAGTAGGGGCCTTCGTCCCACTCGAGCCCCAGCCAGGTCAGATCGTCAATCAGTTGAGCGGCAAGTTCCGGGCGCTTGCAGCGATCGTCCAGGTCCTCGATGCGCAGCACGATGCTGCCGCCCTGGCTGCGGGCCGAAAGCCACGAGCACAGGCAGCTGAACACGTTGCCCAGGTGCATGCGGCCCGAGGGCGACGGGGCGAAACGGCCCACGACGGGCGCGGGGGCGGAGGCGGGTGGCGTCGCTGGCGCGTCCGCGGCGGGCGTTGCTATGTTGCGTGTTTTGATATCCATGCGGACGAGTATAGCGCGGGGCTTGGCAGGGAAGGCGTTGCCGCGCTCACAAGTTGGCGGCGGTGCGCATTGCGCACGGTGGGTTTGCGGCTCAAGGTCTCGATCGCTGCGTACCGACTTAGCCTCACAAACGACAGAAACCCCGGCAGCTCTTCGCAACTGCCGGGGTTTCCGCGGAAAAGGGGGACATGATCCTCGAGCGAA
>USLO01000105.1 GCA_900555515.1 uncultured Collinsella sp. | reverse complement strand
TCCTTGCCGAAGAACTCCTTGAGGCAGTTGACGGCGACGATGAGGCCCAGGACCATCAGCAGGACGGCGAAGACGAGCTGCAGGCCCTTGGTGGCGGCGACGGAGACGGCGGCCGTGGTGGCGGTAGCCGGGATGGTGCCGAAGAAGCCGTAAGCCTGGACAGCGGCCATGCAGCCCATAGCGCTCTGGACCAGCGAGGTGAAGGTGCAGCAGAGCAGGAAGACGACGGGCACGTAGAGCATCCAACCCTTGCGGCCGGTGCACTTGCAGAACACGGCGAGGGTGATCATGGTCATGCCGCCGAGCAGCTGGTTGGAAGCACCAAAGAGCGGCCAGATGTTGGCATAGCCACCAAAAGCGAGGGCGAGACCGGGAAGCAGGGTGACGACCGTGGCGAACCAGGGGTTGCCGAGGACCTTCATGTAGCCGGCCTTGGACTCGATGGCCAGGGCGTCGTTGGTCTGGGCAAAGAACTCGGAGAACGAGGTGCGGGCGATGCGGGCGACGGCGTCGAGCGAGGTCAGGGCCAGAGCGGAGACGTTCATGGTCATGAAGACGGTAGCGAGCGTGCCGTCAACACCGAAGGCCTGCATACCGCGGGAGATGCCAGCGGCGAAAATCTGGAACGGGGTGGAAGCGACACCGGCGTTGAGGGCGCCCGTACCGGCGGTGTTCATGTCGGAGAACATGATGCCGGCGACGATGATGGCAAGGATGCCGACGAAGGACTCGACGATCATAGCGCCGTAACCGACCTTGACGGCGTCCTGCTCCTTCTCGACCTGCTTAGAAGAGGTGCCCGAAGATACGAGGCTGTGGAAACCGGAGAGAGCACCGCAAGCGACGGAGACGAACAGGACCGGGAACATCATGCCGGAGGCAGTGGAGAAGCCGGTGAAGACCGGAGCGGTGATAGTGGCCTGACCGTTGACGCCCAGGACGACGATGCCGAGGACAGCGCAGACGATCATGACGATCATCATGATGGAAGTGAGGTAGTCACGCGGGGTCTTGAGCATCTGGATGGGCATGGCACCAGCAAAGACCAGGTAGACCATGACGACAGCGAACCACTGGAACTTATCCAAGTAGACCGGGAACTGCATACCGACGGCGAACATGAGAACCATGAGGACAACGCCGGTGACGAACTCGGCAGCGCCGGTGAGGTTGAACTTCTTCTGGGCCCAACCAAAGGCGATAGCGACGAAGGTGAACAGGATGGAGATGGTACCAGCGCAGCCGGCGGCATAGGACTTGGTGAAGTCGATGGCACCGGTAGCAGTACCAGAAGCGTCAACGGCCGGGGTGAACATGAACGTCTTGCAGACCATGTCGGTGAAGGCGGCGATGACGATGATGCAGAACAGCCAGCAGAACAGCAGGAACAGGCGACGGCCAGTCTTGCCGATATACTTCTCGATGAGCTGAGCGAGTGACTTGCCGTTGTTCTTCATCGAAGCGTACAGGGCACCAAAGTCGTGGACGGCGCCAAAGAAGATGCCGCCGACGAGGACCCAGAGCACGACGGGCAGCCAGCCAAAGGCCATGGCGACGATCGTACCCGTGACAGGGCCAGCACCGCAGATCGAGCTGAACTGGTGCGAAAACGCGGTGAAGGCGGAGACGGGCGAGAAGCTGTTGCCGTCCTTCATGCGCTTGGCCGGCGTGAGGGCATCCTTGTCAACGCCCCACTTGTTGGCCAGCCAACGGCCATAGCCCAGATAGCCGCAGGCGAGCACCGCCGCGGCCACAACCATGAGCAAAACTCCGTTCATTACATTTCCTCCTCTAAAAAGAACTTCCTAGACATAAAAAATGAGGGCCGTCGGTTGCGCTCGACGGCCCTCATCTTCATCAGCCGCCCGTTATCGTACGGGCTAGCTGTATGTGCTAACCCGCATCAGATAATTACTACGCTGATAATGTTTAGCTGATGCGTGAACATGTCTAAGAAATCCTCTTCAATCATGATGCGAACGATCCGTGCGTGTTCACATCCCCCAGTGGTTGAAAAGGAGTATGAAACTTTAGTTACCTAAAGTCAACGCAAATTTGTAATGAATTTTCAACTTTTTTTGGATTTCTCGGTATAAAACGCCACTGACCTCGGACTTTACTCGACAAAAGTTTTTACATGAGAGATGCCCCTCGGGAGCGGGCGGGCGTATACAAGGTTTCCTGCTCTACAGTCCTGCTCGCACGGAGAGCACATTAAGTGCTCTCCGGCTCGTGCGGAACTCGCGATAAACCTTGTATACGCCCGCCCGCTCCCGAGGGGCTCCCATCCCAAATGCGGAGCAAAGCTCCGCATGCCATCTTTTTCTTCCAGCTAAAGCACGCCGGAAATTCGACGCTGGCTTGTTAACCTTGCTGGACGTTGTCGACGCCAAACCAGCTCAGAAGCTATATCGATACAGAAAGGTCCCCGGCGCTGCCCGGGCGCCAACGGCCGCATATGAACTTTATCGCGAGTTCCGCACGAACAGGAGGCCACTTAATGTGGCCTCCGTCGTGAGCAGGACTGTAGAGCAGGAAAGTTCATATGCGGCCGCTGGCGCCCGGGCAGCGTCGGGGACCGCACAAGCACGACTACAGCGTCATGTTTGGATCGGCGTCGACGTCGAACGGCGAGATTTCACCTCGGTCGAATTTACGGCGAGCGACCTCCGCGATCATGGCTGCGTTATCGGTACAGGCAGACAAGGGCGGCACCGTTACGCGAATCCCCTGACGCCCAAGCTTCTTGATCATCATCTCGCGCAGATGCGGGTTAGCCGAGACGCCGCCACCGATGCAGTATTCCTTGCATCCGGTAGCGTGCAATGCGTTTTTGGCCTTCTTGTACTGCACGTCAAAGACAGCTGCCTCAAACGAAGCCGCCAGATCGGGCAAGTGAATCGTGCGCCCGGCCTTGGTCTCCTGCTCGATGTAGAGCGTCACGGCCGTTTTAAGACCCGAAAGCGAGAAACGATAGTCTCCCCTGCTGTTAAGCGCGCGAGGAAAATCAATCGCGCGGGGATTGCCCGTCTCGGCCAGCTTAGAGATGATGGGGCCACCGGGATAGCCCAGACCCAACGCCTTGGCTACCTTGTCGAAGGCCTCGCCCACAGCATCGTCGAGCGTCTCACCAAGTACCTCGTAGTCGCCCCATGCCTTCACGTGAACAAGCATGGTGTGACCGCCCGAGACGAGCGTGAAGATAAACGGCGGCTTGAGATCGGGCTGCGCCAGCAGGTTGGCAAACAGATGACCTTCCAGATGGTTGACGCACACGAGCGGCTTACCGGCAGCGTAGGCAAAGCCTTTGGCAAAGGCAACGCCCACCACGAGGGCGCCCACCAGGCCCGGACCCTGTGTCACGCCCACGGCGGCAAGCTCGCTGGGGGCAATGGCTCCGCCCTCAAGACCAAGCGATGCCGCGGCATCCTCGAGCGCCGCATCCACGACGCTCACGATAACCTCAACGTGCTTGCGCGAAGCGATCTCGGGCACTACGCCGCCAAAACGGGCATGGAAATCGATCTGCGTCGACACCTGATTGGCCAGCATATTACCGTCCGCATCGATAATCGCCACGGCCGTCTCGTCGCAGGAACTCTCGATAGCGAGCACTAGGCGGCGGCGCTCAATTTCGGCACGCTCCCCCTCGGAGCGCCCAGGCGCAGGCAGCGGCCATACGCGCTGCTCTGCCGCCGTCGGCTCGGGCGAAGCATTGTCGACCGGAAGCACCAGGGGCAGCGGCGCCGTCATGACGATGGCATCCTTGCCGACACCATAGTAGCCGCGGCGCCGTCCTGCCTCGGTAAAGCCCAGAGCGTTATAAAGCGCGATCGCTCCCTCGTTGCCGTCCTCGACCTCGAGCGAAGCCGTGGTGCAGCCGAGCATCTGGGCATCATAGCTCACATGCGACAGCAGCTTGCGGGCAATGCCCTCACGGCGATGTGCCGGGTCGACGGCGACATCCAGAATCTGCACATCACCGTCCACGACCATACCGCCGGCAAGGCCCAGCAGCTTGCCGTCGTCGTGTGCCGCCCACCAACTACGCGGCGCAGCGACGTCCTCGCCCAGTTCGGACAGGAACATGCCCGGCGTCCACGCCTCGTGTCCGGCACCTTCAAAGCAGGCAGCCTCCAGCGCGCTCGCGCCCTCGGCATCCGCCGCGCCCATGGGACGGAACTGCAGATGACGACCGGCGAGCTCATCGGCAACACCCGTAATTTCGCTCTGCGCACTCTCGGCAAGACCAAGACGCTTGCGCTCGTTTTCCTCGGCATCCGAAAGGCGCGTGTAAATCGGCAGGACGCGGGCCGGATCGCCGTCACCCGCAGCGTGCGCGAGCAGCAAGCCCTCGCCCGAAGGCCACCACAGGTCGCGCTCCACGCAGCGGGCGGTCTCGTCCTCACCCAGCAGTTTGCCATAGCGCACGAGACCGTCACCGGTCAGCTGAACCTGGTCCCAGTCCGCTGCTTGGCGCCACTCATCGAGCGCCACGGCGGCCTTGACCACGTGTTCACGCTCAAATTGACGCTCGGGACCCTCATCGACCAGCATATACAGCGCCGGATATACCTCACCGCGCATAGCATCGGCCAAGATACCAAGCTTGCCGCGCACGCCAGCCTTCCACGCCGTCCAAGCGCAAGCGTCGAGCGTCGACACGCCCAGCAGCGGAACATTGGCACCGCGCGCGAGGCCCTTGGCAGTGGAGATGCCGATGCGCACACCCGTAAACGACCCCGGGCCGCGGCCGACCACGTAGCAACCAACATCGCTGCGATCCAGACCGGCTTGAGCCAGCACGCCATCAACGGTATTCACGAGCTCAACGTTGGCGTGACGGCGACACATATGGTCGCCACTCACGAGCTTCATCTCGCCCGTCTGCCCATCAATCCAGCTTGCCGCGCAGGCAAGCATATCGGTCGAAGTATCGAGCGCCACCACCAGCGCGTTGTCGTTATGCAAGCTCATCTTGTACAGCCTTATCAATCAAATGGGAAAGCTCCATTGCGCGGTCACCGTGCGCCTCAAGCGTTATCGTTCGTACATCGCTGTCGCCCTCATCTCGCTTGAGCGTCACCGAAAGATACTCATCCGTCAGCTCGTCCTGGAATTGTTCGCCCCATTCCAGCAGGCAAGCACCCTCATAGCCCAGCACATCGAAAATGCCCGTATCCTCGAGCTCGTAGGCATGCTCCAGGCGGTATAGATCAAAGTGAAACAGCGGAATACGGCCTTGATCGTGAACGGCCATGAGCGCAAACGTAGGGCTCGTAACCATATGCCCATCGCCCAGCCCGCGTGAGACGCCCTTGGTAAAGTGAGTTTTGCCCACTCCCAGGCCACCGGTCAGGATGAGCACATCGCCGTCCTCAAGGCACGGTGCAATTAGCTCGCCAAAGTACTCCGTATCGGCAGCGCAAGTCGTTTTGTAAGTACCTACCCCCAGGCGCTCCAGGGACATATATGCTCCTTATTATTCCGAGGCGTCCTCTGGTGCGGGATGTCGCTCCAGATAGTCGCCCAGCATCTTAAAGTCTTCCTCCAGCAGTTCCTGCCACGCCGGATTGCGTAGCGCTGCCGCCGGATGGAACGTGGGCATTACTACAAAATGCCCCATCTGGTGGAACCTGCCGCGCAGCTTAGTAATGCCAATCTCGGTCTTAAGCACAAAGTGCGTCGCGGGGTTGCCGAGCGTCACGATAATATCGGGCCAGATGCTTCGAATCTGCTCACGCAAAAACGGCGAGCAAGCCAGCACTTCCTCGGGACGTGGATTGCGGTTTCCCGGCGGGCGGCACTTAAGCACGTTGGCAATGTAGACGTCTTCGCGTTTGAGCCCCGCCAGCGACAAAATGCCGTTGAGGTCCTCGCCTGCCGCCCCCACAAAGGGCTCGCCCTGCAAATCCTCATTGCGGCCCGGCGCCTCGCCAATAAACATCACACGAGCGCGGGGGTTTCCCACGCCAAACACGATATTGTGACGCGACTGGTAGAGCTGGCAGAGGTGACAATCGCCCAGAACGGCCTCAATTTCCTCGAGTGCGACCTCACGTGGTG
>USLO01000104.1 GCA_900555515.1 uncultured Collinsella sp. | reverse complement strand
GCGCATGTCGCCGTTCAGGGCTATTTGAAGCTCGCGGCTCAGGGTCGCTATGACGAGGCGCTGGCGCTCATCAAGCGTGAGAACCCGCTGCCCGCCATCTGCGGCCGCGTGTGCAACCGCCGCTGTGAGGATGCCTGCACCCGCGGCCGTGTGGACGACGCCGTGGCTATCGACGAGGTCAAGAAGTTCATCGCCCAGCGCGATCTGGACGCCGCGACCCGCTATGTCCCGCCCGTGGTGACGCCGACGCGCGCTGGCGGCTTCGATCAGAAGATCGCCATCATCGGCGCCGGTCCGGCCGGCCTGTCCTGCGCCTTCTATTTGGCCGAGAAGGGCTACAAGCCCGTCGTATTCGAGAAGAACGAGCGTCCGGGTGGCATGCTCACCTACGGTATCCCCAGCTTTAAGCTGCAGAAGGACGTCATTGAGGCCGAGGTCGAGGTTATTCGCCTGATGGGTGCCGAGTTCCGCTACGGCGTGGAGGTCGGTTGCGATGTGACGCTCGACGAGCTGCGCGAGCAGGGCTTTAAGGCCTTTTACGTGGCTATTGGCTGCCAGGGCGGCCGCCTTGCCGGTATTCCGGGCGAGGACGCCGAGGATGTGACCGTGGCCGTCGACTTCTTGCGCGAGGTCAACAGCGGCAAGATCGACGCGCTGCCCGGCCGCACCATAGTGGTGGGCGGAGGCAACGTGGCCATCGACGTTGCCCGCAACGCCTGCCGTCTGGGCTCCGAGCATGTTGAGATGTTCTGCCTGGAGAGCGAGGCGCAGATGCCCGCCAGCGAGGAAGAGCGTCGCGAGGCCATCGAGGACGGCGCCCACATCAGCTGCGGCTGGGGTCCCAAGGAGGTTCACCTGGACGAGGCCGGTCATGTGTGCGGTATCACCTTCAAGCGCTGCACGCGTGTCTTTGACGACGAGGGCCGTTTTGCACCCGAGTACGACGAGAACGATCTGCGCCGCGTCGATGCCGACCGTGTCGTCATGTCGATTGGCCAGTCTATTGTGTGGGGCGACCTGCTGGCTGGCTCCAAGGTGGAGCTTGGCCGTGGCCAGGGTGCCCTTGCCGATCCCCAGACCTACCAGACCGCCGAACCCGACATCTTTGTGGGCGGCGACGTCTACACTGGCCCCAGCTTTGCCATCGATGCCATCGCCGCCGGTCACGAGGCCGCCGTGTCCATCCATCGCTTTGTGCAGCCGGGCTCCACGCTCACCATCGGCCGCAACCAGCGCCGCTACACCGCGCTCGACCGCGACGATGCCGTGATCGAGAGCTACGACAACGCGAGCCGCGAGGTTGCCCACGTGGACCGCGAGCGCGAGAAGGCCGCGCCGTTTAGCGAGTATGTCGAGACCTTTACCGAGGAACAGGTGCGCGCCGAGACCGCCCGCTGCCTGGGCTGCGGCGCCTCGATCGTCGACCCCAACAAGTGCATCGGCTGCGGCCTGTGCACCACCAAGTGCGCGTTCGATGCCATCCACCTGGATCGGGACCGCCCCGAGTGCTCCACGATGGTCAAATACGAGCAAAAGCTCCCAAGCCTTGGCAAGTATGCTCTAAAGCGTGCCATCAAGATTAAATTTGGTCGTAAATAGGTAGCCATGGCGGGTAAGGGGACGGCGCAGACTAGATCTCGTCGTCCCCTTGCTTTGAGTTTGCATCGAATCAACCTCTGCAGAAAGGGTTTCGCCTTGCATGAATTGGGAATCGTGTATCACATCATTCGCGATGTTGAGAACGTGGCGCGTGCCAATGGCGTGCGTCACGTTTCGAGCGTTACGCTGCTGCTGGGTGAGGTCTCGGGCGTCGTTCCCGACTTGCTGCTCGACGCTTGGCGCTGGGCGGCAGAAAAAAAGTCCATCACCGAGGGCGCGGAGCTTATTGTGGAGCCTGTCGAGGCCGTGACGCATTGCGAGGCGTGCGGCCGGGACTACGCGACGGTCGAGCACGGTAAGACCTGTCCCCATTGCGGTAGCGGCGAGACCTATTTGCTGCAGGGCCAAGAGGTAATGATCAAACAGATCGAGACTCCCGACGAGGACCCGGCAGACGCTGCTCCTGACGGCCTCTCCGACGCACCCGATGCCGTCGACGCCGCCAACCCACTCCACATCGCCTAACATCCAATGACTGCATGGGCTAGAGTTCTAAACATATTTGCTTCGGTTAGTCAAGTCATGTCTGTTTAAACAAAATGGCGGCACGCAGACGCATTGGGATCCACCTAAAAGCGGTCTTAACGAACAGTGCACCTTTATATGTCTTTGAAAGCAATCGGAAAATCACGTTTTAGCAGGCAATGAGCTGTAAATCAGCAATGTAATCAATTTGTAACAAACTTAGACGTTTAAACAAATAATCCAACCTTTTGCGAATTTAGCTATAATTCCACAATCCAAACAGGTATACTCCTTTCATGTCGTGTAGGAAATACGTAGACAAAAAGGAGGTTATGTGATGGTAAGTATTGTTCTTGCTAGCCATGGTGACTTGGCGGCTGGAATCAAGCAGACGGGCTCGATGGTCTTTGGCGATCAGCCGTCTGTAGCCGTGGTCTCGCTCGAGCCGAGCATGGGCCCCGACGACTTCCGCGCCAAGGTCGAGGAGGCAATCGCTTCCTTCGAGGACCAGGAGCAGGTGCTCTTCCTCGTTGATCTGTGGGGCGGCA
This sequence comes from uncultured Collinsella sp., assembly GCA_900555515.1. Classification (GTDB taxonomy): domain Bacteria; phylum Actinomycetota; class Coriobacteriia; order Coriobacteriales; family Coriobacteriaceae; genus Collinsella. The sequence goes on along the minus strand of USLO01000104.1, from coordinate 3,505 downwards.
CGCCCTTCAACCAGATCAGCGGTCTCATCGAGGGCCACGATTCCTGGGCTATCGTCACCGGTGTCAACCTGCCTATGCTCATCGAGGCATATTCGCAGCGCTTTGACGCAAAGAACACTGCACATGCGATCGCAAAACATCTCGTGACTGAGGCTAAGGCTGGCGTGCGCGTCAAGCCCGAGTCTCTGGAGCCCGAGGAGAAGAAGCCGGCTGCGGCCGCTGCTGCTCCTGCAGGCGCCATCCCTCCGGGAACGGTCATCGGCGACGGGCACATCAAGATTGCCCACGTCCGTATCGACACCCGTCTGCTTCATGGTCAGGTGGCCACCACGTGGACCAAGCAGATCAACCCCAACCGCATCATCGTGGTTTCCGACGGCGTTGCTCACGACGAGCTCCGCAAGACCATGATCGAGCAGGCTGCCCCTCCGGGAGTCCATGCCAACGTCGTGCCCATCAAGAAGATGGCCGAGGTCGTCAAGGACACGCGCTTTGGTGACACCAAGGCCATGCTGCTCTTTGAGAACCCGCAGGATCTGCTCAAGGCCATCGAGGCCGGCGTCGACATCAAGGAAGTCAACATCGGTTCCATGGCTCACTCCAAGGGCAAGGTCGTCGTCACCAACGCCGTCGCTATGGGCGATGACGACGTCAAGACTCTCGAGGCCCTCAAGGCCAAGGGCGTCAAGTTCGAGGTCCGCAAGGTTCCTTCGGATTCCTCCGAGGATCTCGACGCCATGTTGAAGAAAGCTAAGGCCGAACTGGCCGCTCAAGCATAGTAAAGGAGGGTCCGATACATGTCTGCAATCACTATTCTGCTTGTTGCGATTGTCGCGTTGCTTGCCGGTATGGAAGGCATTCTGGATGAGTTCCAGTTCCATCAGCCGCTCGTGGCATGCACGCTTATCGGTCTCGTAACCGGTCACCTTCAGGAGGGCATCCTCCTGGGCGGTTCGCTCCAGATGATGGCCCTTGGCTGGGCTAACGTCGGCGCCGCTGTCGCGCCTGACGCCGCTCTGGCCTCGGTCGCTTCTTCGATCATCATGGTGCTCGCCCTCAACGGCGGCGCCACTGATTCGGCCAAGGCCGTTACCGCGGCCATCGCCGTCGCCGTCCCGCTGTCGGTCGCTGGTCTGTTCCTGACCATGATCTGCCGTACCATTGCTACCGCTATCGCTCACGCCATGGACGGTTGCGCCGAGAAGGGCGACTTCTCCGGCATCGAGCGCTGGCAGTACGCTGCTATCCTCATGCAGGGCCTTCGTATCGCCATCCCGGCAGTACTTCTGTGCATCATCCCGGCCGAGGCTGTTACCAACGCGCTTAACGCTATGCCCGACTGGCTGTCCGGCGGTATGGCTGTCGGCGGCGGCATGGTCGCTTCCGTCGGTTACGCCATGGTCATCAACATGATGGCCACCAAGGAGACCTGGCCGTTCTTCATCCTCGGCTTTGTCCTTGCTGCCATCCCTCAGCTCACGCTGATCGCCCTTGGCCTCATCGGCATCTCCCTTGCCCTCATCTACCTTGGCCTTAAGGATCTGGCCAAGCAGGGTGGCGGCATGGGCGGCGGCTCCGGTGACCCGCTCGGCGACATTCTGAACGATTACGAGTAGGAGGGGAGTGATACATATGGCAGAGAACAAGATTCAGCTCACCAAGGCTGACCGCAAGAAGGTTTGCTTCCGTCATCAGTTCCTTCAGGGCTCGTGGAACTACGAGCGTATGCAGAACGGCGGCTGGTGCTTCGCAATGATCCCTGCGATCAAGAAACTCTACACCAGCAAGGATGACCAGATTGCCGCTCTTAAGCGCCACCTGGAGTTCTATAACACCCACCCCTATGTTTCCGCCCCCGTCATTGGCGTTACCCTCGCTCTTGAGGAGGAGCGCGCCAACGGTGCCCCGATCGACGACGTCGCCATTCAGGGCGTCAAGGTCGGTATGATGGGCCCGCTCGCCGGTGTCGGCGACCCCGCCTTCTGGTTCACCCTTCGCCCGATTCTGGGTGCTCTGGGCGCTTCCCTGGCCCTGTCCGGCAGCATCGCCGGTCCGCTGCTGTTCTTCTTCGCGTGGAACATCATCCGTTACGCCTTCCTGTGGTACACGCAGGAGTTTGGCTACAAGGTCGGCTCCTCCATCGCCAAGGACCTCTCCGGCGGTCTGATGGGCAAGGTCACCGAGGGTGCTTCCATCCTGGGTATGTTCATCATCGGCGCCCTGGTCGAGCGCTGGGTGTCCATCTCCTTCACCCCGGTCGTTTCCAAGGTCACGCAGTCTGCTGGCGCCTTTATCGACTGGGCTAACCTGCCCTCCGGTTCTGAGGGTGTCAAGGAAGCACTGACGATGTATAACTCCATCGGTGCTAACGCCCTTGATCAGGTGAAGGTCACCACGCTTCAGGCCAACCTCGATCAGCTCATCCCCGGCCTTGCCGCCGTGTGCCTGACCCTGCTGGTCTGCAAGCTCCTCAAGAAGAAGGTCAGCCCGATCGTCATCATCCTGGCTCTCTTCGCCATCGGCATCATCGGTCGCGTCTGCGGCTTCATGTAAGCACGTTTCGGCTTAAGACCGAGAATTGCTAGGCAAGGGCTTTTGAGCCATTGAAACGGACCGCACCCGGTGGGTACACTGGATGCGGTCCGATTGTTTTATTTGGAGGGCGAGGCGCGCATGGCGCAATCTCAGAACAGCACGGTCGATCTGGCAACGCCGGCAACCTGCCTGATGGGGCTTACCAGCCACGGTAACGTGATGGTGGGCAATAAGGCGTTCGAGTATTACAACGAGCGCAATCCCGAGGATTATATTCAAATCCCGTGGGACGAGGTCGACTATATCGCCGCCGAGGTTTTGCGCGGCACCAAGAAGATCACGCGTTTTGCCATCTTCACCAAGGACAACGGTCACTTTACGTTTTCGACGCGCGACGACAAAGAGACGCTTCGTGCGGTTCGCAAGTACGTTGACGAGGATAAGCTCGTGCGTTCGCCCGACTTTATCGATGTGACGGCCAAGGGTGCCAAGAGCATCCCCGCTGCCATCAAGAGCCTTTTCCACAGAGACAGCTAATCGTTGGCGATAGATGGCGGAAAATGGGGACCTCGGACAAAATCTCGGACCCAATCTGGGTCCAGGAGGGAGTCCGATGTATACGAAAGAGGAGCGCGAGGGGATTCTCTGGGAGTTCCACCGGAGCGGCCTGTCCGCCCCCGCCGCCTGCAGGAGCCTGCCGCTTTTCCCGAACAAGGACAACCTGTATGCTTGGCTCAAGCTGGAGGAGGCGGGCGAGCTGACCGCCCGTGAGATGCCCGACCGGGCGGAGCGCATGCACTGCTCGCACGGCGAGGGCAGCCCCGCATTCGCCGCGAGGCGACCGGGCACCGAGCCCGCCTCCCCGCGGAAGCGTCGAGTCGAAGGGGGCGCGGGTGGATTGGCTACACTGATGTGGACAGTTCCGGGAGGGGCGCGAGAGACGGGAGGGCCGTATATGAGGGACCCCAGG
>USLO01000103.1 GCA_900555515.1 uncultured Collinsella sp. | reverse complement strand
ATCAGGTACCGACCGTTGGGCAAGAAAAGCCTTGACGCGATTGAGTTTTTGGAGTAGCAAAGTTTTTCGACAGAAAAGGTGCAGGTAGATGGGTGTGTATCGAACATCCGTTCATATATTTTCTGTGAACGAGACCGTTGATGCGGGACGCTGAACGGCGGAATGGCGACGAGGGTTGGCCGGGCGGAAACTACGTCCCGTTTTGAGGCCTCAAACTGGGTCGCAGTTTCCGGTTGAGCCCTGTCTGGGAAACTGCATCCCGTTCTGAGCCGATATTCTGGGTCGTAGTTTCCGCTAGGGGCCCCAACCGGAAAGCGCATCCCAGAATTCAGTCAAATTGTGGGACGCACTTTCCGGAGCCAAGCCGTGGCGCGCATAAAAAACGGGCGCAGACCGAAGTCCGCACCCGTAAATGTCGATGCCCGAAGGCTTATTTGCGCATCAAGCCGCCGCGCTCGTCGATGGCGTCCCAGAAGGCGCTGGCAAAGCGAGGATCGCTTGCGGCCATGAGGGCGTTGGTGGCCATCCAGCCAGACGGGGTGCCGGTGTCGTAGCCCGAGAGCGGGTCGATGACGACAGCGTACATGGCCTCGCGATCGAGCGAGCGGGCCATGGCGTCGGTGAGCTGGATCTCGCCACCCTTGCCGGCCTGCTGATCGGCGAGCAGGTCCATGACCAGCGGGCTCAGCAGGTAGCGACCGACGATGTACAGGTTGGACGGAGCCGCCTCGGGGGCAGGCTTCTCGACCAGACCGCCGATGCGCCAAACGGCACCGGGCTCGTCGTCGGCAGCATTCTCGAAGCCCTCGAGCGAGCCAACGCGATCGCCGGCGATGACGCCATAGCGGCTGACTTCCTCGGGAGCGCACGCGGCAACGGCGATAACCGAAGCGCCACCGTGCTCCTTGGAGACAGCAAGCATCTTGTCGCATATGTCACGGTTGGGCACAACGTAGTCGCCCAGAAGAACCAGGAAGTTCTCCCCTGCCACGGCGTCGGCAGCAGAGCGAATGGCATGACCGAGGCCCTTGGGCTCGTACTGATAACGGAAGTCGACCGGCATGCCGCCTGCGTGGGCAACAGCATCGGCGTAAGCATCCTTACCGCGCTCGCGCAGCAGATTCTCGAGCGAGCGATCGGGCTGGAAGTAGCTCAGCAGCTCGGGCTTACCGGGAGAGGTAACGATGATGGCGTCGTCGACCTCCTCGGGGTCGAGCGCCTCCTCAACGACATACTGAATGACCGGCTTGTCGAGCACCGGCAGCATCTCTTTGGGCGTGCACTTAGTGCCAGGCAGAAAACGCGTGCCAAGACCGGCGGCGGGGATGATTGCCTTCATGTTATTCAAGGATCCTTTCGCAGGCGCAAAAGCGCCCCATGCGTGCGGCACACAGCCGCAGACCAAATTGCGATACCCAAGCATCTTACCGCTGGAACTATATGTCACTACAAGGCAGAGACAATTCTTCAGCAGGTCAACGCAAATTATTGCTCGAATGGTGCAATTTTATTGCCCAACGGCAGAGCACGCGATACGACACAAATCACAGAACATGGCAGTTTGAACAACCGATGCCGAGGGACCGAAAAACAAAAAAGACGGGGCTCGCAATGCGAACCCCGTCTGCAAAGAAATCTGGCGAGAAAGCCTGATTACTTGAGGGTGACAGCAGCGCCAGCAGCCTCGAGCTTCTCCTTGGCAGCCTCGGCGTCCTCCTTCTTGGCACCCTCGAGAACAGCCTTGGGAGCGCCCTCGACGACCTCCTTGGCCTCCTTCAGGCCAAGGTTGGTGAGCTCACGGACGGCCTTGATGACCTGGATCTTGTTGTCGCCGAAGCCCTCGAGCACGACGTCAAACTCGGTCTTCTCCTCGGCCTCAGCAGCGCCAGCAGCGGGAGCGGCGACAACGGCAGCAGGAGCAGCGGCGGAAACGCCGAAGGTGTCCTCGATAGCCTTAACGAGCTCGGAAGCCTCGAGAAGGGTCATTTCCTTAAGAGCATCGATGATCTCATCGGTGGTAAGCTTAGCCATTTCTAAGTCCTTTCGGTTTCCGTGTCTGTGCACGGAGATCAGTTAAAACACGGCGCGAATGCGCCAGGGGTGCGGCGTTGCCGCCGCGGGTGAAAACAGCGACTAGGCTGCCTTCTGCTCGGAGACCTGCTGGATCGAACGAGCGAGACCAGAGGAAACGCCGTTGACGCAGACAGCGATGTCGCGAGCGAAACCGGAGATGAGACCGGCGATCTGGCCGAGAAGCTGATCCTTGGTGGGCAGCTCGGCGATAGCCTTAACATCATCAGCGGAAACGGCCTTGCCGTCGGAGATACCGCCCTTGATCTCAAGGACGCCCTTGGACTGAGCGGAGAAGTCCTTAAGGGCCTTAGCGGCCTCGACCGGCTCGGACTCGTAGAACACATAAGCGACGGGGCCGGCGAGGATCTCGTCGAGCTCGGGCTGCTCCTGGTTCTTGAGAGCGATCTTGACCAGGTTGTTCTTGTAGACCTTCATCTCGGCGCCGCACTCGCGAAGCTGATGACGCAGCTCCTGAGCCTGCTTAACCGTCAGACCGTTGTAGTTGACGACGAACAGACCGGCGTTCTCGGCGATACGGGACTCGATCTCTGCAACCTTGTCGATTTTGTACTGCTGGGGCATGAATTACACCTCCTCGAATTCTTTCCGGGCACGGTCCGCCACAAGGACGTGACGGGGGCATGTCCAAAAAGAAAGCCCCCGCGCTGCATGAGCGACGGGGGCGAGAAGACATATCTACTCGACCACCTCGGCTGGCGGGATATCCCATTAAGCTCGCGGGCAATGCCCGTTTGCACCGGCTGTCTCTGGCAGCGGATTCGTGCGTGAACCGAAAGTATTATGGCGGGGACCCCGGCGTCGGTCAACGGAAAACCGGGCTGCACACAATTCCACCATCCGGCACGCGCCGCCGAAGGCCAGGCGTAAGGTTTCCGCTCGGTCAGGTCCTGGGCTCGCTCGGAAAGCACATTAAGTGCTTTCCGGCTCGTGCGGAATCTACGGAAACCTTGCGCCTGGCCTTCGGCGGCGCGTGCCTGCGTTGACTTTGGGCAGCCCGGGTTTTCGTTGGCTGACGCCCCCACTCATAATGCTTGGGTCGGTGGGCTGATGTGTTGCGTCCCTGAGGGCTACAAAGTCGAAATGAAGGTGGACAGGCGGTGGAGGCCTTCGTCTAGGTCTTTATCGGAGACGCAGTAGCTTAGGCGGATGTGGCCTTCGGTGCCGAAGCAATCTCCGGGGACTAGGGCTACGTCTGCTTCTTTGATGGCTCTGATGCAGAAGTCCTCGCTTGTCATGCCAAACTTTTTGATGCTGGGGAAGGTGTAGAAGGCTCCTTCGGGCTCTACTACGTCGAGGCCCATGTTGTTGAGGGCTGTAAGAACTCGTTCGCGGCGAGCTCGGTAGACTTTGAGCATGGGGGTTGGGTCGACGGTCAGGGCTCGGGCTGCGGCGTCCATCTCGAAGGAGACGGCGCTCGATACTAGGTATTGGTGAGCTTTTGCGATCTCGGCGATGACGGGGGTTGCCGCTGCGAGCCAGCCCAGGCGCCAGCCGGTCATGGCCCAGGGCTTGGAGAAGCTCTCGATGACTACCGTCTGCTCACGCAGCTCCGGGTGGCGCTGGGCAAAGCGCTCGTAGCCATCCACATAAACCAGGCGGTTGTATACGTCGTCGCAGACAACGTAGATGCCCGCCTGCTCCGCCACGCGCGCCACGGCGTCGAGCGACGCCGTGTTGAGGATGCAACCCGTAGGATTGTTGGGCGAGCAGATGACGATAGCCTTGGTCGCCGGCGTAACGCAAGCGCGCAGCGCTTCCTCATCGATCTGGAATTGCGCAGGCTCCGTATCCAAAAAGACCGCTTTGGCGTGATTGGCTACGACAATGCTCTCGTACAGGCCAAAGGCCGGCGTGGGGATAATGACCTCGTCGCTGGGGTTGAGCATAGCCATGAATGTTGCCGAAAGAGCCTCGGTCGCGCCGTCGGTCAGGATGACCTCGTCGGCAGAATACGTAAGGCCTGCGTCCCCCATGTAAGCAGACAACACCTCACGCAGGGCGGGGCGACCGTTGTTGGGCGGATAGTGCGTGTCACCGCGGTCCAGCGCGGCGGTCACCTCGGCGCTAATCACATCGGGCGTGGGAAAATCGGGCTCGCCAAGCGCAAGCGCGATGCACCCCGGGTGCTGGGCGGCGAGCGCGTTGATCCGGCGGATACCGGAGGGCTTGAGCGTGGCAAGCGAGGTATTCATGGGCAGTCGCATGGCGTTCCTTTCGTAAGGGTTGCACTAGGATAGCGCGGCGGGGCGCCGCCAGACGGTGTAACCTAAACGGAAACGAGCCGGAAAGGAGATGGCATGGAGACGACCGCGCGTGGCGACGTACCAAAAACACTGCAAACCATTGCGTATATCAGCGTTCCCAATAGCGCCGATCTTGATTTTTTGCTCTGGGACCTGCAGGATGCCATCGCGGCCTATGCCCGGTTTTCCGGCACCGCACTCCCCCACTCGGTCGACTTGAAGGCAAATGACGCCGGCAGCGTTGCCGATGGCATCGTGCTGGCCATTGAAGATATGGCTGACGATGAGACGTTGACTGCTATCGAGCAGGCGCTTGAGCGCTTTGGCAGTACGGGAACACGTGTCTATGCCGTGATTCGAGCCGCACAACAGGGCGCTGAGCAGGCGCGTGAAGCCGCCGTTCGCCTGCACAAGGCATGTGAGCGCCATGACCAATTGTGGTGTGGCGGCGTTGCCATCTGCGCCGGCAGCGGCATTGCGGCGCTTCGTCGCTCCCCGCGCATGGGACTCTTGCGGCGACCGTTTTCGGAAGCGATGGATAAGCTTGTGGGCGCTGTGCGCATGGGCTGCTCCGTCAAGCATGCACAGCGACTTGGCGGCGGCAATGCCGCCAACGTCGACGCCGACGGCATGGTTTGCGCCGAGCCAGCCGTGCCCGCGCCGATCTGGCGAGGCGTTCTGAAACGTCTGGGCGCCCACGCTCAAACAAAAATCTAAATTAAATAACAGCCCAGTCAACGGCTTCGTGCCAACGCTCGACAAGACGCTCCAGGCGCCAGGCGGCATTGGCAGGACTTGTCGAGGGCAGGACGACGGCGGGCAACCCCGTCCGATCTTGCAAGTAGCGTTTGTAGAGTCGCCCTGCCGTACCGCCGTTACAGACAACGAGCTCGATCGACGCGGCATCGGTAATGCGCTCGATATGTGCCGGCACAACGTTGCGGATGCTCGCGTCGCTCGAGCCCTTAATGTCGCAGCTCTCGATTGCATCCCACAGGGCCACGCCGCCGTTCAGCAGCATGGCCCGCTTGGCGGCAATGGAGGCATCGAGCGTCGCGGGCTCACCGCTTGCCAAAGGATCGCCCTCGTTGGGCGGCACAGGCATACCGAGGCACGTGGCCATCACACGCCAAAAGCGATTCTGAGGGTTGCCGTAATAAAAGGCATTAGCGCGCGACAGCACCGAGGGAAACGATCCGAGCACCAAAACGCGCGAGTGCTGGTCGAACACGGGCTCAAACCCATGCTCAATATGTTGATAGCCCTCGTCAGACGCTGCCATGGCCTAGGCCCTCAACAGATAGCGCACCTCGTAGGGCGCAAGCTCAAGGGAGCCCGCCAGCTCGACCGTGGGCACGCCGTCGGCAAGCAAATCGACAAAGGAGCCGTTGAGCTCGCCGGCGCCAAAGGTGTAAGGCTCGTCCACGGCGTTCACCGCCACGAGCACCGTCGCGTCGTCGCAGGCGCGCTCGAACAGCAGCTGCTTGTTCTGGATCACCACATTGCGATAGGCACCGTAGTTGAGAGCACGGGCCGCCGCGTCGTTTGCCGAGCGCAGGTGCGCCAGCTGCGTGATGAAGGCCGTCAGCTCGTTGGGCGCAGGCTCATCGAGCGCAGGGCGCAGCGCCCAGTCGCCATCGGGGCCGCCCTTTTCACCAGCAATTCCCCACTCGCTGCCATAGTAGACGCACGGAATGCCCGGCATGCCAAAGAGCATGCCATAGGCGGGACGCAGGCACGACTTGTCGGTGAGGATGCTTGCCAGGCGCGGCACGTCGTGGTTGTCGACAAACGACAGCAGGTGTTTGCCGCGGTAGATGCACCAGGGGTCGCCGCCAAACTGGCGATGCAGCGAATGGGCGATCTCGAACATGTTGACCGAGTTAAAGCTGGAGTACAGGCCCTTGTAGCACTCGTAGTTGGT
>USLO01000102.1 GCA_900555515.1 uncultured Collinsella sp. | reverse complement strand
GACGATCTTCTTCCGCGGCATCCTGTGCAACATCTTTGTGTGCCTGGCCGTGTGGATTGGCACTGCGGGCAAGACCGTAGTCGATAAGGTTGTGGGCATTTTGCTGCCCATCGCCGCCTTTGTGGCCTGCGGTTTTGAGCACTGCGTCGCCAACATGTACTTTTTGCCCATGGGTGCCGTGATGCACGCGTGCGGCTATGGTGCCGACGTCGCCGGCGCCGATGCGCTTAACGCCGCGGGCATTGCGTTTAACCTGTCTGCCGCCACGTTGGGCAACATCGTGGGCGGCGCGGTTCTGGTCGCGCTCGGCTACTGGTTTATCTACGCCAAGAAATCCGAGGCGTAAGGTACCGTCTGTTTGACATTGGGCCTCCCGCGGGGCGTTGCCGTGCGGGAGGCTTTTTGGGTCTGGGGCTTGTTGTCGGACTGTTGGCCTGTTGTGTTTGGCTGGTGAAAGGGGTAATCGAGATGGCATCTGCTGTGGAGCGTAACGGTCGCACCGTGGTGACCACATGCGGGGGATGCTATGCCGATTGCGCCTTTGCGGCACGCGTTGAGGACGGTCGCGTGGTGGCCGAGCTGCCGGTGCCGGGGCATCCGTGCGCGGCGCTTGCCCTGTGCGCCCGCGGGCGCCATCGCCTGGGCATGCCGTTTGACGAGCGCGACCGCATTATGCACCCCATGCGACGCCGCCGGGATGGCTCGGGGTTTGATGCGATTAGCTGGGACGAGGCGTTTGCTCAGATTGCCGAGCGTCTTTTGGGGATTGTTGACGAGTGCGGGCCTCGTGCGCTGGGCATGACGCTCGGCGTTCCCTCGTTCGACCGCTACTGGGCCTATCGCCTTATGCATGCGCTGGGTTCGCCTAACGTGTACGGTGCCGATGGCGCATGCGAGGTAAGCCGACTTACGGGTTGGGAGCACAGCCTGGGTTATAGTCCCGCCTCCGACCTTGCGCATACCGACTGCATCATGTATCTGGGGCGTTCCATTGTCGATTCGTCGACGATGGGAGCCGTTGATGCGCTCAACGATGCGCGCCGGCGCGGGGCGAAAATCATTGTCGTGGACCCGCGGCGCAGTGGCTCTGCGGCGCTTGCCGACCGCTGGTTGCGCGTGCGCCCGGGCTGCGACTTGGCCTTGCTGCTGGGCATTGCGCATGTGCTTATTGCCGAGGACCTGTACGACCGCGAGTTTGTTGCCCGCTATACCACGGGGTTTGATGAGCTGGCGCAGGCGGCTGCTGTCTGGACGCCTGAGTGGGCCGAGTCGATGTGCGACGTTCCGGCCGCAGAGATTGTCGCCACGGCGCGCGATCTCGCTGCCGCCGCGCCTGCCACTGTGGTGGATGCGGGATTTCATGGTGGCATCGGAATCGCGTATGCCAATAGCACCCAGACCGCGCGCGCCATCTGCTTGGTCGATGTGCTGCTGGGCTGTATCGGGCATGCGGGCGGCGCGCTCAATCCACCCACGCCGCTTATGCTGGGCGACTTGGACCCTGCGCGTTTTGCGACGCCGTCAGTGCCGCGTGAGCCTAAGTTGGGGTCCGAGCGCTATCCACTGGTCGATCCGGTGCGCGGCCTGTGCACGACCATCGGTCAGTCGATTCTTGCCGGCGATTTGCGTGGGCTCATTGTCTATGCCAGTAACCCCGGTGCGGGCTATGGCAATGCGCAGGCTTGGTTGGGCATCTTGCAGCAGCTCGACTTGCTCGTGACGATTGATATTCGCTGGTCCGAGACGGCGTGTGCTTCTGACTTCGTGCTGCCCGACGTGACATATCTGGAGGCCGACCGCGGCGTGGGCACGGTCGTGGGCGCCAACGATGCTCGCGTGTTCTACCGCAACGCCGTGCTGCCTGTGCAGCATGACGACACACGTCCCGGTCGGGAGATTTTTGCCGGTCTGGCGCAGGCGTGTGGCGCGGGCGAGTACTTCCAGTTTACGTCTGACGATCTGGCGGCTGCCCAGGTGGCGCCTTTTGGGATCGATCTGGACGAGCTCAAGGAGCGCGGCTGGGCTGACACGGGTGTTGCGTTGCCGTCGCGTACGGGCGAGCCGGCGATTCCCTTGGATGGCGGCAAAATTGCGCTGGCAAGCGACGTATGGGAACGAGCCGGCCTGGGTCGTGTGCCCAACTGGATCGCTCCCATGGTGGAGCCTGGCCCGGGGATGTTTCGCCTCATTAACGGCAACCGTCCCTTTGAGTCGCATACCTCGCGAAGGCTTGCAGCCCAAGGTGCCGCCGAGGCTGGGTCGGACCTGGATGCCGTGCAGATGAATGCTGATGTTGCTGCGCACATGGGCATCGCCGACGGCGAGATCGTCGAACTCGTGAGCGATATGGGCCGCGACCGCGTGCGCGTGGAGACGACGCCCTATCTGCATCCGGCGTGCATCTTCACCTCGGCCGCCCCCGGCGGGCGTTCGTTTGGCGCCGATGCCGGTGGCGCTCAAGCCTCGGGCGTGGGCCCGCTCGACCATACACCGTTGCGTTGGGACCCGTTGACGGGCGCCGCGCTCACTCAGGAAAACGCCGTTCGCGTGGAAAAGATCGCGGCGCGCGAGGATAATAGCGATTGATTGACTCAGCCGATCGAATTGGCTGATAGTTTGACGTTCGAACGATTGATTCACCTTTGGTTTTGAAAGGCCGCACATGAGCGATAGCCAGAACATGTCCGATGAGGTGCGCGCCCGCCTGCGCGCCATTCCTTCTGTCAACGAGCTGCTTGCTGAGTGGCCGGTGGTGAAGGCGGCGGGGGAGACCTGCGACGCGGTGGTCCATACTGCCGTGACGGCCGAGCTCGACGAGGAGCGCGCCGCGATTCGTGCCGGTGCCGCTCCGCGCTCTAAGCGCGAGCTGGCCTCGGCCATCGAGTGGCGTGCGCATCGCTCCGCGCTGCCGAGCTTGCGTTCTGCCGTCAACGCCACGGGCGTGGTTATCCATACCAATCTGGGTCGAGCCCCGCTCGCGGAGTCGGCCGCCAAGGCCGTGGCCGAGGTCGCGCGCGGCTACAGCACGCTCGAGTACAGTGTGGACACCTGCTCGCGCGGGTCGCGCAAGGAGCATGCCGCGCAGCTCATCCGCTCGCTTACCGGTGCCGAGGATGCGCTGGTCGTCAATAATAACGCGGCCGCCGTGCTGTTGGTGCTGGCGACCCATGCCGCAGGCAAGGAGGTCATCGTCAGCCGCGGCGAGCTCGTCGAGATTGGCGGCAGCTTCCGCATCCCTGATGTCATGGCGGCTTCGGGCGCCAAACTCGTCGAGGTCGGCGCCACCAACCGCACACATCTGAGCGACTACGAGCGCGCCATCACGTCCGATACGGCCATGATCCTCAAGGTCCATCCTTCCAACTATCGCATCGAGGGTTTTCACGAGGAAGTGAGCTCAAGGGAGCTCGCCGCACTGGCCCATAAGCACGGCCTGCTGTTCTATGAAGACCAGGGCTCGGGGGCGCTGTTGCCTGACGACATCTTGGTTCGCGGCGGCGAAGAAACCACGCCGGCTTCGGTTTCGGCAGGGCTCGATCTGGTGTCGTGCTCGGGCGATAAACTGCTGGGCGCGGCACAGGCGGGCATCATCATGGGCCGTCGCGATCTGGTCCAGGCCTGCGGCGCACATCCGCTCATGCGCGCTCTGCGTCCGGGCAAGTTGGCGCTCACGGCGCTCGAGGCCACGCTGCGCATCTACATGGACGGGGCGGATGTGGCCCATCGCGAGGTGCCGGTGCTCAACATGCTCACGCTTCCGCAGGCCCATTTGGAGCGACGTGCCCGCAAGCTGCGCGATCGTATGGTCGCCGGGCTCGATAAGGCCGGTTGCCCGTGCGCCGTTGAGTTGGAGATTGTCGAGGAATCCTCGACCCCCGGTGGCGGCTCACTGCCTACCGTGGAGCTGCCCACGATGTGCGTTGCCGTGCGTCTTGTTGACGAGCGCCTGGCGGTCGACGCGCTCAAGCGCTCACTTGTCCAGGACTTCGACACGCCGGTCGTCACACGAACCTCGCGCGATCGCATTTTGTTTGATGTGCGCACGCTCGTGGGCGACCGCGATATTGAGACGGCGGCGTCAACGCTTGCCGCATGCGTTGCCAAGGCGGTGCGCCGATGAGTGAGGCCGAAGTGTTGGTGGAATGCCCCGTTATCGTAGGTACGGCGGGGCACGTCGACCACGGTAAGTCGGCGCTCATCGAGGCGCTGACGGGTAAAAACCCCGACCGCCTGGAAGTTGAGCGTCGTCGCGGCATGACGGTTGAGCTTGGCTTTGGCGAGCTGGCACTGCCGAGTGGCAAGATTGTTGGCCTGGTCGACGTGCCAGGCCATGCACACTACCTGCGCGCCATGGTGCAGGGTGCCACGGGTATCGACGTGGCCGTGCTGGTGGTTTCGGCCGTCGAGGGCGTGATGCCGCAGACCCGCGAGCATGTACATGTTCTGGAGCTGCTGGGCGTCACGCATATGGTGGTCGCGCTGACGATGTGCGACCTGGCCGACGCCGAGATGACCGAGCTTGCCGAGCTCGATGTCGATGACTTTTTGTCGGGTACCGTGTTTGCGGACGCGCCGATCGTGCCTGTGTCGTCCAAGACCGGCGCGGGAATCGATGACCTGCTGGCTGCGCTCGACGAGCAGGTTGCCGCTTGTTGGGGTGCCTGCCGTGCCCGTGCCGAGCTCACCGATGCCGCACCGCGCCTGCCCATCGACCGCTGCTTTACGATCAAGGGCGCCGGTACCGTGGTGACGGGAACGTTGCACGATGCGTCCGTCGCGGTGGGTGATGAGCTCGTCGCGCTGCCGTCGCGTACGGTCTGTCGCGTGCGCGGGATTCAGGTGCATGGCGATACGCCGCGAGCACTGCCCGGACAGCGTGTGGCACTCAACCTGGTGGGCGATGGTGTCGCCGCGCTCGATCGCGGTGAGATGCTCGGCGTGACGGGCCGCTTTGGCCAGACGATGCGCTTTATGATGACGTTTACGTATTTGGGTCGCGAGGGAGCTAAGCCGCGCGTGCTCGAGTCGGGTGCGCGTGTGCACGTGATGGCGGGTACGGCCGAGGTCGTCGGTCGCATCATGTTCATGGAGGGCGAGGCCCCCATGGCGGTGGGCGAGGCTCGTATCGTGCAGGTGCGCCTGGAGGAGCCGCTGCCGCTGCGTGCTGGAGACCATGCCGTGGTGCTGTCGTATTCGCCCGTTATGCTTATTGGCGGCGGGCGCGTGCTGCTTTCGCGCTGCTGTCGCTCGCGCGAGCTTGCCGAAGGGGAGCGTGCGCTGTATGCGGCGCTCGAGTCCGGCGATATTGCGGGCGGTGTGCGCGCTTGGCTGGCGCTGCAGACGCTGCCGGTTACGGTGGTTGATGTTGCCGAGGCTTTGGATCTTGGTATCGGCGAGGTCGATGCCGCACTGCGCGGGTTGGTGGCGAAGGGCGCTGCTCGCGCGCTAGCTGGCTCGGATGGCTCGCTGTATGCAGATGCTTCCGCGCTCGACGCCGCGATGGATGCGCTGGCGGCGACTTTGTCAGCCATGCACGCGGCGGCTCCCAAGGAGACGGGCTTTACGCCCGGCGCCGTTGCCCATGCTGCGTGGCCTGCTGCTGATGAAGACGTTGCCGCGGCTCTGATTGCCGAGGGCTGCTCGCGTGGCGTTTGCGCCGCCGAGGGCGCCGAGGTATTCGATCCGCACTCCGCTGCCGCTGCGGCGCGCGTGGTGCACGAGGCTTGCGAGCGCATCGTTTCCTTGCTGGATGAAGCCGGCCTCGATGCACCGACGTTGCCCGAGGTGGGCGAGCAGTTGCAGCTCGATCGCGACACCATGACGCGTGCCCTGCGCGAGCTTTCGCTCAATCGCTCGATCGTTAAGGTCGAGCGCGACGTTGCCCTGTCCGCTGCCGCCGAGGCCCATGCGCGTGAGCTCGTCGCCGCTGCCATTGAGGCAGCCGGCGGCGCAGCCACCACGAGCGTGCTGCGTGAGGCCCTGGGCGTGTCGCGCAAACGCGCCATCAGCATCTTGGAGCACCTGGATGCCGTGCGCTTTACGGTGCTCGACAAGGAGGCCGGCGGCCTGAGGTCCCTGCGCTAGGCCACCCTTATCAGTTGCGGTGAAATAGTTCCTGTTTTTGGGGTCTTGCAGCCTAAGCAGGAACTATTCCACCGCAACTTCTTGCTCGTCTTTTTGGGATAGAGCCGTTTCGGTTTGGTAAAATACCGCCGCACTTGGGAACGGATGGGCTCCGGTGGGCTCCGCGGTCCTCAAAACCGTTGCGAGGCGTGCAAAACGTCTTGGAT
>USLO01000101.1 GCA_900555515.1 uncultured Collinsella sp. | reverse complement strand
CCCATGCCGTTCTCGGTGATGAAGATCTGCTTGTAGTTGGGGTAGCGCTGCTTAATGTAGACGAGCAGATCGAACAGACCCTCGGGATAGATGATCCAGTCCCAGTCGGTGGTGGGGATGCCAGGCTTGTTCACATGCTCGCCAATACCCTTAACACGCCAGCGCCCGGTGCCCTTCTCGCCCGTACCGTTGTGGTGCAGGTCGTTCTCGCCGTCGTAAGCCTTCAAAAAACGGCACTGGTAGTTGTTAACGCCCAGGTAGTCGTTGTAGAGCGCGGCTTCGCGCATAATCTCGAGGTCCTCGTCCAGGATCTCGATGGTGCCGCCCGAGACGGCAGCCAGGCGGTTGGCGCACTCGAGGGTGTCGGGGGCATAGTCGCCGCGGAAGGTGGCGTCGAGCAGAAACTGGTTTTGCAGCACGTGCTCGTTGTTGGCGGCCTTGATGTCGGCGGGGTCGTTCTCGTTGAGCGGATACTTAAACTCCAGAGACTGAATGATGCCGATCTTGCCCTTAAAACCGCCGTTGTGGAAGGCCAGCACGGCCTTGGCGTGGGCGAGCATCATGTTGTGCTCGCACTGGAAGGCCTCGGCCAGATGCGCCTTGACGCCACCGGGGAAGGTGCCCTCGATGTAGGTGTTGGAGGCGTCGGCCCAGATCTCGTTAAAGGTGAACCAGTAGGTCACCTGGTCGCCGTACTCCGTAAAGCAGAAGGTGGCAAAGTCCACAAAGGCGTCGATGGTCTCGCGGTTGAGGAAATCGCCCTTCTCAAAGAGGGGCAGCGGCGTGTCAAAGTGATGCAGCGTGACGAACGGCTCAACGTGGTGCTTATGGCACTCGGCGAAGAGATCGTGGTAGAACTGCACGCCCTCGGGGTTAATCTCACCGGTGCCGTTGGGAAAGATGCGGCTCCAGGCGATGGAGAGGCGAATGCCGTTGATGCCGAACTCCTCGCACAGCTCCAAGTCGACGGGGTACTGGTTGTAGAAGTCCGAAGCGGGATCGGGGGAGAAGCGCCCCTGGGCCTCCAGGAAGTCGTCCCAGGCAACCTTGCCCTTACCGTGAGTGCGGGTCTCACCCTCTACCTGGTAGGCAGCGGTAGCACCGCCAAAGACAAAGTCCTCGGGAAACTGCGCGGGCGGGTTGGTGACGCTAGCGGGGTTAACGGACATGATGATCCAATCGTCTAAATCGAAGGGCCAGCCGGCTGTGGATGGTCGGCTGGCCCTGAGCGTTACTTACTTCGAAAGCTGTTCACTCACGAAGGCGAGAGACTTGTCGCCGTTCTGGGAGAGCTCGATGTACTGCTTACCGCGGCAGGCGACGCACTTGTTGCCCACGCGCTCGCAGTCTTTCTGCAGGTCGGCCAGGTAGCTGGCGGCCTGCGGGGCCAGGACGACCAGGTCAAAGTCGGGGAGCATGTCGACGTGGTTGCCATATGCCTCGGCAGCGGTCTCAAGATTGATGCCGCGCTCCTTGGCGGCCTTGGCCAGCGCGTTGGCGAGCAGGCCCGAGGTTCCGCCGCCCTGGCAGAGCACGAGCACGCGCTTGCCGTTGAGGTCGCTGGCGGTCGTTGCCTCGGTGGCGGCGGGAGCGACGTCGGCCTTTACGGCCTCGGCGGCGGCGCCGGCGGCAACGCTCTTGGCATCGGCCTTGCCCTGGAAGGCGTCGTTGAGCTTGGCGGCCTTCTCGGCGTTCTTGGCAGCGAGCTCCTCCTGGGAAATCTCGGCCTCCTCGGCGCACTTCTGGGCGTCATAGGCGCGGAAGAACGGATAGTACAGAACGAAGTCGACGACCAGGATAAGGGCGAGCATCACAAAGGCGAGCGGCTGGAAGCCCAGGCCCATGATGGTGCCGATGGGGCCGGGGACGGTCCAGGGCAGGGTGTACATAAAGCCGTTCATGCCCAAGAAGTCGATAAAGATCTTGAGGATCCAGATGTTGGCGATCGGGGCAAAGACAAACGGGACAAAGAAGACGGGGTTGAGCACGATGGGCGCGGCGAACAGCAGCGGCTCGTTGACGGCAAAGCAGACGGGGACGATGGCGGCCTTACCGACGGCGCGCATCTCCTGGGACTTGGCTAGGAAGCAGAACATAAAGACCAGGACGAGCGTGGCGCCGGTGCCGCCCATGCAGACGACGAAGTACTGGGCACCCTGGGTCAGGACAGCAGAAGCGTGCTGACCAGCCTGGAACGCAGCCAGGTTGTCGGTCATGTTGGCAACGAGGGCGGCGGCGATGGCGGGCTCGACGATTGAGGGGCCGTGGACGCCCACGAACCAGAACAGGCTCATGGCGCCGTAGATCACAGCGAGGCCGATGTAGCCATCGGCAGCGGTGAACAGGGGCTGGAACACCTGGATGACACCCTGGGCAAAGCAGAAGCCAAAAGCAGCGCGGAAGACGATGTCAAAAACCCAAAAAACGGTGATGCAGACGGAGAAGGGGATGATGTCCTTAAAGGTCTGCGAGATGTTGGGCGGAACCTGCTCGGGCATCTTGACGGTGATGTTGCGCTTAATGAAGAACTTGTAGATGATGCCAGTCACAAACGCAGCGATGAAAGCGGTCAGCAGGCCCTTGGAACCAAGGTAGGTGGTGTTGAAACCGCTGGCAGCGTCCGTGGCGATGGTGTCGCTCGAAAGGAGCAAGAAGCCGATGATGGCCGCGCACATGCACGAGATGAAGTTGATCTGGTTGTTCTTGGGCAGATCGCGGTTCTGAGCGTCGGCGAAGTGCTTGGCCGTGGTGGCGGCGCAGGCGATGGCCAGGATGCCCATGGAGTAGTTGTAGCACTTCCACAGGGCGTTGTTGATGTCATCGGGCCAGTAGAAACCCCAGATGTTGGGGACCGAGGCTACCAGGCAGAAGATGGACGAGAAGATGATGATGGGGATGACGGAGATAAAGCCGTCGCGGATCGCCTTGAGGTACTTGTTGCGGGCGATCGCGTTGAAAAAGGGCTGGCCCTTTTCGATGATGGCGATGAGTTGCTCCATGCAAAGCTCCTAAGAGTCGGTGGGTTAGCAACGATGGTAGCTTTTGACATTCGGTTGCCAAAATGTTGACGTTGCCATTTTGTGACACAAAAAAAGAAACGAACCGGTGGTTCCTGTGCCTGCGAACCGTCGATTCCTTACGCGTAAACGTTTGAGCCGCCCGGTGGCTCTGTGTTTGCACAATGGCAACGTTAACATTTGATCGACAAAAGCCGTTCGGGGAAGCAAAAATGTCGGTGAACGGTAGGTTTTGGGTGGTGAGCGTATGGTGGGGGAGGCGTTGGATATACTTGAAGGCGTTAAAAATGACTGCGCAAGGTGCCACCAATGGCATCGTTGACATAGAAAGATCGACCTATGGCCGCTGTTAAAAAATCGGTATCCGTCAAAGACGTAGCGCGCCTCGCGGGCGTCTCGGAGCAGACGGTCTCGCGTACGGTGCACGATTCGCCCAGCGTGCGCCCCGAGACCAAGGAACGCGTGCGTGCCGCCATGCGCGAGCTGGGGTATCGCCCCAATTTTGCCGGTCGATCGCTGCGCCGCGGTAAGTTTAAGACCGTCGGCGTCGCCATGTTCAACATTACCGGCACCGGCAATCTCGACCGTATGGAGGGCTTTGCCGCAGCGGCCGACAAACATGGCTATGCCATCACCCTCACTAAAGTAGACGGGCATCCGTATACCCTCGAGAGCGCATCGTCACGCATGAGCGCGCTACCGGTGGATGGCATGGTCGTGATCATGAACCGCATGCCGGCAGACTTTGGCACTTTTGAGCCGCTGCCCGGTATGCAGACGGTGCTCGTTACCATGCTGGAGCACCCGCTCTGTTCAACGGTCGATAACGACCAGTTCGATTGCTCGCGTCAAGTTGTCGAGTACTTGCTGGGGCGGGGGCACAAGACTGTGCACTTTATCTCATGTCCCGAGCGCTCGCTTTCGGGCATGCGGCGCGAGGAAGGCTGGCGCGAGACATTGCGCGCGCATGGCATTGAGCCCCCGCAGCTCGTGCGCGGCGACTGGACGGCACAGAGCGGATATGCCGCAGGCCAGGCTCTGGCGGATGATCCGACCTGTACTGCCATCTATGCCTCCAACGATGCCATGGCATATGGCTGCATTCGCGGGCTCGAGTCGCGCGGAAAGCACGTGCCCGAGGATGTGAGCGTGGTGGGTGTTGATGACAGTCTGGGCGACATCGTGCCCGATTGTCGCCTGACTACGGTGCGCTTTGATAACAAGCGCGTCGGCATGTGGGCGGTCGACAAGATTGCCGGCGCCGAGGGCGTTGAACCCGGTGTGGAGCACATGCTGTTTCCGGGCGTGCTCGTCGAGGGCGATACGGTGCGCGATGTACGCTAGGGCGCGGGTCTGTTTGGGTTGCCGCTAATTGTGTTCGATATTGTTCAGATTGGTTTAAAAACCGTTCACGGGCGAAAAGTGACCGTTCATAGCTCGAAATTACGTTTTGCGCTGTTCTTTTTTGTTTGAATGTTATTGTTTCTGTCATACACAACGCAGCGCGTATGCCCGGACGCGATGCTCTCCATTGGTTCATATGTGAAAGGAACGCAATATGGCAACCAAAGAAGAAATCTCGATGGTTGGATTCGAGATTGTCGCATATGCAGGTGACGCCCAGACCGATCTGCTTGCAGCGCTCGATGCTGCTCGCGAGGGTGACTTTGAGAAGGCCGAGCAGCTGCACAAGGATGCCAGCGATGCACTCATCGGTGCCCACGACACGCAGACCAAGCTGCTTTCGCAGGAGGCCGGCGGTGGCGAGATGGAGATGACCTTCATCATGGCTCACGCTCAGGACACCCTCATGACCACTATGATCCTGGAGAAGCAGACCCGCTTTACCATCGATGCCTACAAGCGCATCGCCGAGCTCGAGGCCAAGCTCGCCTAACGAGCCCTCACAACCAAGCCCCTTTCCAAAAGCCCTGCCGCTACCCGCGGCAGGGCTTTTTTCTGTCCTCCTCCCCGCAACTCATCCCGAGATAGTCATTGGGGACGTTCTTAAACGACTAGTCATTGGGGACAGTCTTGGTGCGCTCCGTTCGTCGTGCCGTTCGATTTTTGCTCGGTGGGTATACTTCCTTTCGCATTAAACGCCGGACTGAGGAGGTATCCAAATGCCGGGTAACGGGTCAATACAAAAAAGAGACGCGCGCGAGATGGCTCATGGGCGTCCTGTCCAGATAACCGAGCACACGACGGTAACAGAGCTGCAGCCCAGCCTGTCCGATGTCGTGTGCGCAAACAAAAAGCTGCAGATCGGTATCATCGTTGCGCTCGTGGTGCTGGCGCTGCTGTCGGGCTTTGTAGCTCGTCCGCATTTCGCCGATACAAAACTTGGGACTCCACCATCGAGGTCATCGATCAAAAGAAAGGTAACGTACTGGCGCTCACGGCCTCGTGCGTGGCGCTGTCTGCGGGCATTACCGCGCTGCCGGGTGATACGGGAACGCCGGTTGCCGAGCAGCTCGCGCAGCTTTCGGGCAACTTGGGCATCGTGCTTGCCGTGCTCTACCTCGAGAAATACCTGCTGACCATTTTGTGGTCGGTTGGCTTGGGCATCTTAATCCCGTTTGCGTTGGTGCTCTTTGCGGTGTCGCTTGGCGTTCATGGGCGCTGGAGCACGAGTGCCGTCCTGCGCCGCGTGGCTACGCGCGTGCTGGTGGTTGCCGTGATCGGCATGGCGTTGGTGCCTGCAAGCGTATGGGTGTCGCAGAAGGTCGACGAAACGTATCGCGTAAGTATTGAGCAAGCTGAGCAAAAGGCAGCGGACGCTGCCAACACCACGGACAAGTCAGCCAAGGCCAGCTCAACATCGAACAAGAAAAAATCCGAGGCCACGGAGTCCAAAAACGTGCTCGAGCAGTTGACTGACGGGGCCTCGAGCCTGGTCACGTCGGTAACCAGTGGTGCCAAGCAGATGACCGACGAGATCGTGCAGCAGGTGACCGACCTCATCGAAGGCGTCATCGTGATGATCGTGACCTCGTGTGTGATTCCTCTACTGGTGCTTGTGGCGTTCCTATGGCTAGGACACACCTTGCTGGGGATCGATATCTCCGGTCCCGCGAACTATCTGACGGGCCGTTTCTTGAGCGCTCCGTCCAAACATGCCAAGAAGAGCGGGCAGTCTGAGTAGCTAAAACAGCTGTATATACCGGGGAATACCGCCGAAGGGCGGCCGAGACACGTTCTCGGCCGCCCTTTTGTTTGTTGATCACGTGGTCGCTACGTCTGCGCCGGGCCCAAACGATCAACAATCATCCGTAAACGGTATTTGTTCAAAAAAGAACAAAGATAAACAAATAATGGTTGCAGTCGGTGTTCGAATGTGTTCAAATAAACATGAACAGTGAAGAACCGCACATTCAGATGCCCGGACCTGAACGCGATTCAACA
>USLO01000100.1 GCA_900555515.1 uncultured Collinsella sp. | reverse complement strand
TGATCTCCACATGCGTGCCGGCCTTGGAGCCGTCGAGCATGTGGGTGCCCGGGCGCAGGTAGGCGCGCGGGCCGCAGTCGACGCCGTTCTCGATGACGGCCTCGATGGCGATGGTCTCATCGATGGTGCAGCCGCTGCCGACGGTGGTGTCGGTGAGGCGACTGTTGGGGCCGAGCTGGCACTCTTCGCCCACGGTGACGTGACCGATCAGATGCGTCTGCGGCCACACGATGGTGTCTCGGCCGATGGTGGCATCGGGGCCGATCCAGGCCTGCGTGGGATCGATGAACGTGACGCCCTCGGCCATCCAGTGCTCGTTGATGCGGTCGCGCGCGATAGCGGTGAGCTGCGCGAGCTGAATGCGGCTGTTGACGCCCAGGCCGTCGCGGTAGTCATCGCAGTGGAAGATGGAGACCGCCTGGCCGTGACCCTTGAGGATCTCGAGCATGTCGGGCAGGTAGTACTCGGATTGCGCGTTGTCGTTGCCGATCTCGTTAATGTGGGCGGCGAGCTGCGCGCCGTCAAAGGCGTAGCAGCCGGCGTTGCACTCCAGCAGCGTGGCGGCCTGCTCGGGCGTGCAGTCCTTCTGCTCGATGATGCGCTCGATCTGGCCGTCGTCGCCCAGTTTGATGCGGCCGTAGCCAAAGGGGTCGGGCGGGGTCATGGTCATGACGGTGCAGGCGAGCTCGCCGGTGGCGACGGTCTGTGCGAACTTGGCGACCGTGTCGGCGGTGATGAGCGGCAGGTCGCCGTTGAGCACGACGACGGGGCCTTGCGTGATGCCGCAGGCCTCGAGCGCGACCTTCACGGCGTGACCGGTGCCCAGGCGCTCGGTCTGCTCGACGCACTCGACCTTGGTGGCGCTGCTGGCGTAGACGCCGTCGATGAGGGCGCGCATCTCGTCGGCGTGGCTGCCGATGACGACCACGACGCGGCTGCAGCCGGCCTTGATGGTGGCGTCGACGATCCACTGGACCATGGGCTTGCCCAGGATCTTGTGCGAAACCTTGCAGTGGTTCGACTTCATGCGGGTGCCCTCGCCGGCAGCGAGGATAATTGCGGTTGCGTCCATGTGATCTCCTGTTACGTTATAGAGACGTGTGTTTGGAAACGATACACGGCGCAATATGATACCGCAGGCATATGATGAGCGCGTAGCGATTGGTTTGCGGCGGTTGAGGCTTGCGCCGCCGGCGTGGCGTTTGCACTGGTTGTGTATGGTGGTGGCGCTGCGGCGTTGACGTTTGAGCGAGGGGGTGGGGGTGCCCGTGGATATCATGCGAGAGGAATCGGGCAACGAACTCGTCGCGGCATTTTCGATGTCGCATCCGGCAGTTCCGGCGCTCTACATGGTGCTGACGTTGGGGCTCACCATGTTCTCGATGCAACCGGTGTTGATCGCGCTGTCGCTTGCGGGTGGGTTGGCGTACGGGTTTGCGACGCGCGGTGCTGCGCGCACGTTGGGGGCGCTTCGCTGGCAGCTGCCAGTGATTTTGATCATCGCGGTGCTCAATCCGCTGTTTAGCGCCTCGGGCTCGACGGAGCTGTTTCGTATTGGCATGCGCGCGGTGTATCTGGAGAGCATGGTTTACGGCCTGTGCATGGGCGGGCTGTTTGTGGCGAGCGTGCTGTGGTTTGAGGCGGCGGCGTCGATGCTCGAATACGACAAGGTGCTCGCACTGTTGGGCAACGCCGCGCCGGTGCTCGCGCTCATGATCTCGATGTGTATGCGGCTTATCCCGCAGTTTTTGCGCCGCGGCCGCACGGTGCTGGCGGTGCAGGACGCGATCGATGTGCCGGGGCGTGCGCCCGCCGATCCCGTGCGATCGCGCCTGCGGGCGTCGAGCGTGCTGATGGGCTGGGGCATGGAAGATTCGCTTGAGCGCGCGGATGCCATGCGCTCGCGCGGGTGGGGTGCTGCGTCGCGCCGTACGACGTACGCGCGGTATCGACTGGGACGCAGCGACGTTGCCGCGCTGGTCGAGCTCGCGCTGTTTGGTGCCGCCGCGGTGGCAGTGGCATGGACCGCGACAACGCAGTATTCGTTTTACCCGCAGCTTTCGGTGCCCGCGCCGTGGCTGGGCTATGTCGTGTACGCTGCCTGGATGGTGCTGCCCTGCGTGCTGCGTGCGATCGATGAGAAGAGGTTCGGCTGATGGCTCGGTTGGATAGGGGCCCGGTGTCGGGCGCGGCGTGCGGCCCGGATATGCCGGCGATTGAGGTGCGGAGCCTGAGCTTTGCCTACCCCGGGGCCGATGCTGCGGTGCTCGAGGGGCTCGACTGGTCTGTTCCCCAAGGTGCATTTGCGCTGCTTGTTGGCGGTACCGGATCGGGTAAGTCGACGCTGCTCTCGCTGCTCAAGCCCGAGATCGCTCCGGCGGGCGAGCGCACTGGCGATGCGCGCGTGCTGGGCGAGAACGTTGCCGACATGGACGTGCGCGCGTCTGCGGAGCGCGTGGGCTACGTGTTCCAGGATCCCGAGAACCAGATTGTGTGCGAGACCGTGTGGCATGAGATGGCGTTTGGCCTGGAGAATCTGGGTGTGTCGCGCGACGAGATGCGTCGCCGTGTT
Source organism: uncultured Collinsella sp. (assembly GCA_900555515.1). GTDB lineage: Bacteria > Actinomycetota > Coriobacteriia > Coriobacteriales > Coriobacteriaceae > Collinsella. The sequence goes on along the minus strand of USLO01000100.1, from coordinate 3,857 downwards.
GCCGAGACCAGCTATTTCTTTGGTCTGGAGGACTGGCTTCATCGCGATACCGATACGCTTTCGGGCGGTCGCAAGCAGTTGCTGTCGCTTGCCGCCGTCCTGGCGCTGCGTCCGCGTGTGCTGCTACTCGACGAGCCCACGTCTCAGCTCGATCCCGTTGCCGAGAAGAATTTTCTGCACGCGCTGTTTCGCGTGAACCGTGAGCTGGGCTGCACGGTTGTTGTGGCTACGCATCAACCGCGGCCGATGCTCGAGTATGCGACGCGTGCGTACCGGATTGAGGGCGGTCGCGTGCGCGAGGTGGCGGATATGGCTTCTTTGGGACGCCGAGAATCGCTGTTTTCCGATGACGTGTTGGGGTGGGGTGCCATCCGATGTGCAAAAAACGGAGTATTCAGCAGGCGTGAGGACAATTTAGGCTCTCTGGAGCCGACCGGGGACGTATCGAGCGCGAAAAAAAGTTCGGAATTGGACAAATCGTCCGAATTTGTGGCGCAAACGTCGCTCGAGAACGGTTCGGAAGCCTTCCCGCGCACGGATGGAAGCAGAATACTCCAAAAAATGCACGGTGGGTCGGCTACCACCCTGTCGGAAGGCTGGTTTCGCTACGATCGCGCGGGCGGTTGGGTGCTACGCGGGCTCGATGTGACGTTTTCAGCCGGCGCGGTGCATGCGGTCGTGGGCGGAAACGGTTGTGGCAAGTCGACGATGCTCTCGGTGCTGGCCAAGACGGCTAAGCTGCAGCGTGGCCGCATGGTGCGTGGGGCGGCCTCGGCGGCGCTGCTGCCGCAGAACCCCAAGGCTCTGCTGGTTGCCGAGACGGTGCGCGACGAACTGATGGAATGGGCTTCGACCTGCGGATACGACGAGGCTGCAGCACAGGAGCAGACAGCGCGCTTGGGCCTGGCGGGCTTGGAGGCGCGTCACCCGTACGATCTTTCGGGCGGTCAGCGCCAGCTGCTTGCGTTGGCAAAGCTACTGTTGATCGGTCCGGAGCTGATGCTGCTTGATGAGCCCACCAAGGGCCTTGATCTGGCAAGTCGCTGCATTATCGCCCGAGCTCTGCGCGAGCATGCGCAGGCCGGCGGTACCGTCATCATGGCCACGCACGACTTGGACTTTGCCGAGCAGGTGTCCGACGACGTCGCCATGATGTTCGACGGCGAGATCGCCTGCATGGAGCCCCCGGCAGATTTCTTTGCCGACAACGTGTTCTACAGGGCGTGATGGAATGGCGGATTATCGCTTCTCGCGCCTACTCGCAAAAATGGAGATCCCGCTGTTGTTGGCGGTGCCGGCAGTGATGACTGCGGCGTTGCTGGCGGGCATTGAGCAGGCTGCGCTTGCCATGCTGGTTGTAGTGGCGCTCGTGCTCGCACTGTTCTTTGCGGGCTATGAGGTATCGCGCCCGGGCTTGCGCCAGATTATGCCAACGCTGGTTCTGGCGGCGTTGGCCGCGGCGGGGCGCATCCTGTTTGGGCCTATTCCCGACTTTAAACCCGTGAGCGCCATCGCTATTATCGCGGGGGCGACGTTGGGCCGACGCAACGGCTTCATGGTCGGCGCGTTGGCAGCGCTGACCAGTAATTTCTTTTTTGGACAGGGCATGTGGACGCCGTGGCAGATGTATGCCTGGGGTCTGGTGGGCTATATCGGTGGCGCACTGGCGCATGCGGGCGCGTTTGACCGCGCCGATGGAACCGTGCGAATGCCGGCGCTGTTGGCGTATGGCTTTGCCTCGGGCCTGCTGTATGGCGTCGTGATCAACGCATACGACATCATCGGTTTTGTGCAGCCGCTCACCTGGGCAGGCGCCGTAGCGCGTCTTGCTACGGCGGTGCCGTTCGATATCACGCACGGCCTCGCGACCTGCGTGTTTTTGGCCGCCCTGTACAAGCCCTGGTGTCGCCGCATCAACCGCGTCGTCGTGAAGTACGGGCTGTAGTGGCGGTTGCGCCGGGGCGAGAATCAATACTGCCTTGGTGTCATATCAAAACTATGTCGGTTTACGGGGCCACATTGGCACAGGCAGACCATACCAGCTTTTTTCGAAATAGAGCAAGCCGTTTACCTGCGGTTTTATTATTTCGGATCGCGTATGGCTGGGGGTTCGTGATTCAGCCCCGTAAACCGGCATAGTTTTGGAATGGCCGGCTGATATGACAGGCGTCGTGGCCCTCAGAGAGCCAAAATGATCCGTTTTCTTCCGTTCCCAGACGTCCCCAGGGAATCAGTTGACGGCGCTCGCCACGAAACTGGCCCATCTACTACGTTTAGCCCGACACCCCCAAGCACAACCGTGTTTTATGAAAAACCGCAGGCTTTCTACCTGCGGTTTTCTTTTTGCGTTGTTCGCTGTGGTTGAGGGTAGTAGCTCAAACGTAGTAGATGGGCCGATTTCGTGGCGGGTGGGTCGCGTGGATGCCCTCGCGAGGTGAAAATGGTCTGTTTTCCTCCGTTCCCGGGGGATCGTTTGGGGGTTAGAGCTCCAGGGCGAGGGTGACGGGGCAGTGATCACTGCCGAAGATGTCGCCGCGGATGCCGGTGTCGCGTACGTTGCCGGCGATTGCGTCGCTTACCAGGAAGTAGTCGATACGCCAGCCTGCGTTGTTCTTGCGGGCATTAAAGCGGTAGCTCCACCAGCTGTAGACGCCCTCGACGTCCGGATTGGCCGCGCGCCAGGTGTCGGTAAAACCGGCGTCGAGCAGCTCGGTAAACTTGCCGCGCTCCTCGTCCGAAAAGCCTGCGTTGCCGCGGTTGGACTTGGGGTTCTTAAGGTCGATCTCCTCGTGAGCCACGTTAAAGTCGCCGCAGGTTACGACGGGCTTTCCGGTCTCGCGCTCGAGGCCTGCCAAAAAGCCGCGATAGGCATCGTCCCAGGCCATGCGTACATCGATGCGCGCGAGCTCGTTTTGGGCGTTGGGCGTATAGACGTCCACGAACCAAAACTTGTCGAACTCGAGCGCACAGACGCGGCCCTCGGTTGCGGCTTGGGCGACGAGCTCGGCCGCCTCGCCCTCGCCGGCGTGGGGCAGCAGCGCATCGGCGCGCAGCGCGCGCAGCGGTTCCTGGCGGCTAAAGACCGCGGTGCCCGAGTAGCCCTTGCGCTCGGCGTAGCTCCAGGTTTGGTGGTAGCCGGGCAGATCGATATCGACCTGGCCTTCTTGCAGCTTGGTCTCCTGCAGCGCCAGGATATCGACGTCGAGTTCTTGCGCGATCTGGATAAAGCTCGGGTCTTTTTTGAGCACGGCGCGCAGGCCGTTGACGTTCCACGAGGCGAAAGTGTAAGTCTGAGGCATGGTGTCCTTTCGACGGGGTTGGCAGGCTTAAGATTAACGCAACAAGAGCGGGGCGGAGTCCGCGAGTGATAGCGCGAACGCCGCCGTCCCTAAGACACGGACGGAGGACATATATGACGCAGGCAATATCGGACCCCAAACAGGCCTCCGCTGCGCTGGCGGAGCTGTTCGAAACCCATAGCCACGTGGTCTTCTTTGGCGGCGCGGGCGTTTCCACGGCGAGTGGCATCCCCGATTTCCGCAGCGTGGACGGCCTGTATCACCAGCGGTTTTCCTATCCGCCCGAAACTATGCTCTCGCACAGCTTCTACGAGGCGCATCCGGCGGAGTTTTTCGACTTCTACCGGACCAAGATGATCGCCCTTAACGCCAAGCCCAACCACTGCCACGCCAAGCTGGCGGAGCTGGAGCGCGCCGGCAAGCTCGACGCCGTGGTGACGCAAAACATCGATGGCCTGCATCAGGCGGCTGTTTCACGGCGCGTGTTTGAGCTGCATGGCTCGGTCCACCGCAATATCTGCCAGACGTGCGGCGCGGTCTACAGCGCCGAATGGATTT
>USLO01000099.1 GCA_900555515.1 uncultured Collinsella sp. | reverse complement strand
TGCTGCACACGATGCATAAGCTTATAGCGATACATCTTGCGATCGGCATCCATCGTCATCTGGCGACGCGTGTCGCCGGCAAGTGGATGGACGCGCGAGCAGCCAAAGCTAAAGCTGGCGATCATGGGCGCCTTGCCATCTGAGCTCGCCTCGATCAGCCCGGCACGTACCTGCTCCAAGCGCTGCTCGAGTTCAGTCTCGTTTGCGGAGAGCGAGATGAGCACAAACTCGTCTCCACCGATACGGAACAGCATCTCATCGTGCTCCATGGTTTCGGAGAGCAGACGGCAGACGCTCAGAATATAGCGATTGCCTTCGGCGTGGCCAAATATATCGTTGCAGTGTTTGAGATGATCGATGTCAATATAGGCACAGGTGAAAGGGTCGCCTTTGCGCCAGAGTTGATCGACATGGTGGTCGAGTCCGCCGCGGTTGCCCAAATTGGTGAGCGAATCGATATAGGCGTTGCACTCAAGCAGCTGGCGCTCTTGTTGCAGGACGGCATGCGTCTTTTGCAGTTGCTCACCAACGGCGCGTAGCCCAGCGGGCAGCGTGGCAACATCGAGTTCGGCGGTCGAGACGCCATTCGCAAGTCGCTGAAGATAGGCAATAATCGATTGCTCGCCCAAGCGATACGACTCGTTCATGATGGATAACCTCCTTGGGCGGAACAACGGTTTGTATCATATCCCCAATTCGGCTTGGATTGGGGATATAAGTTAGCTAATGGAGACAAATGCCCCCTTCGACGGTGGCGTTTTGCGCGCAAGCGTATCAGTTGTTATTGCCGCCATCGAGCAATGCCTCAAAATCCTCCGCCGGCATGGGACGGTGGTAGAGGAACCCCTGAGCGTAGCGGGCACCCATGTGGCGCAGCATGTTCGCCTGCTCATTTGTCTCGACGCCTTCGACCACAACGGGCAGATGGAGCGAACGCGCCATCTCGAGCATCGATGACACGATTTGCGCGCTGCGGCCATGATCGTCGTCGACGGGCACAAACGTGCGGTCGAGCTTGATGACGTCGACGTTGACGTTCTTGAGCATCGCGAGTGTGGACTGGCCGGTGCCAAAATCGTCCATGTAGGTCGAGAAACCGCGAATGTGCAGGTCTGCCGTCAGCTTGTCCACGGCCTCGGACTCTCCGGTGTAGGCGGTCTCGGTAATCTCGATGCGCATGAGCTCGGGCGGCAGGTTGAACTGGGCGGCCAGAGCGCTCATGTGCTCGGCGACATCGCAGGCGAGGATGTCAACGCGCGACACATTAAGCGAGATCGGAACCACGCGAAGCCCTCGATCGATGCGCCCGCGCAGCCACGAGGCAACACTCTGCCAAATAAACTTGTCGAGCGTCACCACAAAACCGCTTTCCTCGAGCACCGGGATAAAGGACGCGGGCGGAATTAACGATCCGTCTTTGTCAATCCAGCGCGTGAGCGCCTCGGCACCGATGATTTCGCCGGTTTCCATATCGACCTGGGGTTGCAAGTGGTAGGTAATGCGGTCGTTTGAAAGCGCATACTGGAACTCGGTGAGGGTGTGGTGAAACGCAACCTCGCGCTTGTATTCCTCGGGGCGAAAGACCGCGATGCGGTCCTTAAAGTCATTTTTGGCGCGTCGGTTGGTAAACATGGCCTTGGCCTGCGCATCGATAGTGATTTCTTCGCTGGGGTCGATGGGATAAACGCCCATGGACGGCAAGAAGCCCACACCGTCATCATGCTCGGCCACGGCCTTGCGAACGCGGCTATAGATGTGATGGACGGTGTCGCGCTCAAAGGGGATGAGTACGCAAAAGTCGTCTTGGCCCCAGTACCCCGCAACGCCCATATCTGCATTCTCGATATCTTTGAGGACCGTGCCCACATCGGCGAGCATGCGGTCGCCCTCGGCTTGTCCGTGCCATTCGTTGAACAGCCGCATATGTCCCATATCGACGGTGGCGATGCACCAAGCACCGTCGCGCCTTGTCTCGAGAAATGCGTTGGCGCGCCGCATAAACTCGCTGGGTCGACAGAGGCCCGTGAGCATATCGATGCGTTCGGCGATGGCGCTTTTGCGCTCTATCTCGGGTATGGGGAGGCTGTCGTTGGGAACAAGTCCGCCGACCGTGCGAAGGCGACGGTCGAGTTCGCCTAAAACGGCGGTCGCCTGATGGGCTAAGTGCTCGTAAAAGGCCGGGACGACAAGACAGGCGGGAGTGATGGTGTCGCTGGCGATTCGAACGGGAGCGAAGACGGCCTCTTTAAGATGATGGGTCAGTTGCTCGAATGCCTCGTGGTCCAAATCGTTGCTGAGCACGACAAACTGGACGCTTCGCGAACGGAAGACGCGACTCCTGCCGCGGGTGATCGACAGCATGCGGCCTGCGTATTCGGCAAGCATGTTGTCGACGGCCTCGGCCCCGTAGAGCTCGTTGAGCTTTGCCGTGCCACGAATGCGCACCGCTATAAGCCCCGTCGCGCAACGGTCGCGACGGCACGCATCGATAGCATTGACCAGCATGCGCTGCGTTCCGAGGCCCGTGGCGGCGTCGACGGTCTCGGCAAGCGAGTGGTTGACGAGCTCGCCGACATAGAGCGAAGGGATATTTTCGTCGCCGTCGATACGAAACCCGCGAGCACGGCAGAGGACGTAGTCGCCGGCGGCATTGCGCACGCGGTATTGCATGACTCGACGGTGCTTGGTGCCGTTGTAGATTTGGTCGATATCGTTGATATAGGCCTCGAAGTCATCGGGATGGACGCGCGTTTTCCAGTAATCGTGGCAGTTGTCGATATGCTCCGAAGGAAGACCGAGATCGCGCATGGCGCCTTGTGACCAGAGGGTGCGATGCTTGTCCAAGTTCTCGATAAAGAAATAACGGCCCTCGCTGAGCATCGAAAAGGCGTCGAAAATGCGATCGCTTACTTCGAAATCGTCGGTGTGAATTTGCGTGATGTTGCGTCGATCAAGATGCACGGCATGGCGCAGCTTGTAATCGTACATGCGATGGTCGGCATCGAGCGTCATGCGATTGGAGGCTTCACCCAGGGCGGGGTCGGCATGTGACACTCCGTAGCTAAATGAGTGAGGCATCTCGGAATCGTTGTTTTTGAGCAGGATCGTTCGGCAGTGTTCCAGGCGCTCGGCGAGGTCATCCTCGGTCGCAACCGTAGACAGGATGGCAAACTCGTCGCCTCCCAGACGAAATGCCGCCTCGTCTACCTTCATATACAGCTTGAGATAGAGGCTTACCTGCAAGATATAGCGGTTGCCCTCGTCGTGTCCAAAGATGTCGTTGCAGTGCTTAAGGTTATCGATGTCGATAAACGCCATGGTCACGGGCAGTTCCTGCTCCCAGATTTCTTCTAGGGAACGGGCGAAGCCGCCGCGATTGCCAAGTCCGGTGAGCTGGTCGGTAAAGGCGGTCCTGATCAGATCTTCCTGACGCTCGAGAAGGTCACGGACGGTCTTTTCGAGCGTTTCGGTGTAATCGCTGGCGGTATCCATGTCGTAAGCGGCTTTCTGAGGTCGGGGCGGATTGTGTTGGGCGAACTCGTTGTGCACGTGCGTTGTTGTTCGACGCTTTGCGTGTATTCAGGCCCCCGCCTTGCTGCGTTGCTGGGCTAATTTGTCGGCTCGTGTTCGCTGTCGATAACTGCTGAGTAGTATAAACATCAGTATAGGATTGTATATGGGTGTCCACGCTCTGGGGGGCTATTTATTCGACAGACGGTAGCGCGACGATGCGATGTTCGATGAAAATGCGACTGAGTCGATATATGTTGACGGGTATACTTGTTCCGTTTTAATACGCAGAAACGGAGATGGTCGCATGGCACAGCCGGATACGACGCGCACGGTGGGGCTGGCGCTCGAGGGAGGCGGCTACCGCGGTATGTATACGGCGGGCGTGCTCGACGTTTGGATGGAGCACGGTTTGACCTGCGACCATATGGTGGGTGTCTCGGCGGGCGCGGCGTTTGGCTACAACTTTAAATCGCGCCAGATCGGCCGTGCTATTCGCTACAACAAGGCCTATTGCGCCGACAAGCGCTATGCGAGCGTGACGAGCTGGCTGCGAACCGGCGATATGTTCAATGCCGAGTTTGCCTATCACGAGGTGCCCATCGAGCGCGACCCCATCGACCTGGAGGCGTATCGTGCCTGCCCCATGCGGTTTACGTGCGTATGTACCGATATCGAGACGGGCGAGGCGGTCTACCATGATCTGCCTTATGGCGACGAGCGCGATATCGAGTGGATCCGGGCGTCATCGGCGATTCCCGTGGCAACGCGTCCTGTCGCCATTGGGGGTCGTAAATATCTGGATGGCGGCGTGGCCGATTCCATCCCTAGTGCCTGGCTGTTTGCGCAGTGCTATGACCGCAACGTGGTGGTGCTGACGCAGCCGGCGGGCTTTGTAAAGCAGCCCAACAGCGTGATGCCCATGCTGCGGCGCGTGTTCCGTCACTACCCGGAGTTTGTCGCAGCGCTTGAGCATCGGCACGAGGTCTACAACGCCACGCTCGATGACTTGGCACGTCGCGAGGCGGCCGGTGAGGTCTTTGTGGTGCGGCCGAGTGAATCGGTGAAGGTGCCGTCGCTGTGCCGCGAGCCCGATGAGCTCGAGCGCATCTATCAGATCGGCCGTCGCGATGCGGAGGCGACCTTGCCCGCGCTGGAGGCGTATCTGGCGGGGTAGAGGCTGCAGCGGAAAGCGCATCCCGGAATGGGCGTTTGGAATGGGATGCGGTTTCCGCGAGAGGCCCGTAGCGGAAAGTTCATCCCGGAATATGCGTTCAGACTGGGATGCAGTTTCCCACTGGCTCTCTATACGGAAAGCGCATCACAGAATGGGCGTCCAAACTGGGATGCGCTTTCCGCTCTTGAAGATATGAGGCTGCGGAGCAACTGCTCGGCATAGGTTTATGCCTGCTGCCAGGTGTCGACGAGCTCCTTAGCTGCGGCATGGGGGTCGTCGGCACTGCAGACGGCGCTCACCACAAAGAAGCCATCGACGCCGGTAGCCTTGAGCTGCGGAAGGTCGGCCGTCTTGACGCCGCCGCCCACCACGATGGGCACGGGGCTTGCCGCATGGAGGGCAGCCAGGTCCTCAAAGCTCTTGGTGATGATGGAACCATCGGCGGCGCGTCCGCAATCGCGCTTGGTCTCGGTCTCGTGGAGTGGACCGATGCCCAGGTAGTCGACCAGGCTCATGTCGGCGGTCTTGACGTACTCGAGCATCTCCTCGCAGCGGGCCGAAAGGCCCACGATGGCATCGGGGCCCAGCAGCTTACGGCAGACCTCGACGGGAATGTCGCTCTGACCCACGTGCACGCCATCGACAGCGATGCCCTGCTCGCGTGCGGCGAGCACGCAGTCAAGGCGGTCGTCGATTAACAAGGCGACCTGACCGGTCTTGCCGGCCTGTGCGATTGCCTGCGCGGCGTCGCCGGTCAGTGCAATGATTTCGCGGGCGCTTGCCACCTTGGAGCGCACCTGGATGCAGGTGAAGCCGGCGTCGAGCGCCTGGGCCACCACGTCGCCTACGGGGCGCCCGAGCGTGTTTTCGGGGCCGAGTACCAGATAGGCCGAGATATCAAGGTTGTCGCGGATGCTCATCGTGCTTCCTCCTGCTTTTTGATTTGCGCTTCCATGCGCTCGAGTTTGCCGGTCATGGTGTCGGTAAATCCGGGTCGAATATCGGCTTTGAGCACGACTTCGGTGCGGATGCCCTTGCTCGCCAACACAAAGGTCGCGTCGCGCACGACCTGCATGACCTCGTCCCAGTCGCCCTCGATTTCGGTGAACATCGAGGTGGTGCGGTTGGGAAGGCCGCTCTCGCGAATGACGCGCACGACCTCGGCGACCTCGGCGGACAACTCGTCGCCCGTACCGCACGGGGCGATGGCCACGGCGACCAGCGTGTTCATGTCGGTATTGGCTACGGGCTCGGACATGGCTTACGCCTCCTCGAGCTCGAGCTGGTTGTTGGCGATGTCCCGGGCGCTCGCGCGGTAGAGCTCGTCGATAAAGGCGACCTTAAAGCTCGCCGGGGCATCGGCGACGGCGGCAGCACGCGTGCCGGCGACGTTGTAGACGGCGGTACCGCAGACGGCTGCCGTAAACGGATCGGCGGCGCAGGCGTACACGGCCAGCACGCCGCCCTGCGAGCAACCGCAGCCGGTGATTTTGGACATGAGCGGGCTGCCGCCGTGGGATTTGGCAACGGTCGTGCCGTCGGTGATTAAGTCGACCTCACCCGAGACGACCACGGCGCCGCCGGTGTAGCGGGCGAGCGCCACGGCGGCATCGCGGGCGGCGTCAACCGTATCGGTGGTGTCGACGCCGCGCACACGGCTCAGGTCGGCGGCCTCACCCTCAAGACCCCACAGGCCGGCGAGCGCGATAATCTCGGAGGCGTTGCCGCGCACGATGGCGGGCTTGTACTGCTT
>USLO01000098.1 GCA_900555515.1 uncultured Collinsella sp. | reverse complement strand
ACGTCATATGGGCGCGGTCGGCAAACGACTTGAACCCTTTGAGCGTGAGGGACTTGAGATACACGGTTCCTCGCTTACACGTGCTTCTTGTTCAGAATCACGCCGTTGGTGGTGTAACCCATGCGGTCGAGCGCTTCGAGCGCGGCAGCTCCCTCGGCTTCCTTCTTTGAGGAGCCGGAGCCGCGACCCTGGCGAATACCATCGATCAAAACCACAGCGGTAAAGGTGGGCGCATGCGCCGGGCCCTCGGAGCCAACGAGCTTGTACGCCGGAGGTTCGTGACCGTCGGCTTGCACGCACTCCTGCAAAAACGACTTGGGGTTCGCAGGATGCTCGGCACGCTCGGAAGCCAAATGCGGCTTAAGCGTACGGTGAATGAACTCCGCCGCAACGTCCCAGCCGGCATCCAGGTACAGCGCGCCCACGAGCGACTCATAGACGTTCTCGAGGGCCGAATGCAGGCCGCGCGCACCGGTACCGGTCTCGGAGGCACCAAAGATGATGATGTCGTCGATGCCCAGCTCGTGAGAAACCTCGGACAGCGTAGCGCCCGAGACAAGCGACACCTTCAAGCGCGTGAGCTTGCCCTCGTCAAACTCCGGATAGGACTCAAACAGGGAGCGTGCGACCACAGCGCCCAAAATGGAATCGCCCAAGAACTCAAGGCGCTCATAGCTGGCAGAAACCGGCTGGCCCTCGACTGCCGAGGGATGCGTAAGCGCCGCGCGCAGCAGCACCTTATTGTTGAACTCGTGGCCCAGGATTTCCTGGGCGCGCGTAAGTCGGTCGGATAAAGCCAAGACTTAAGCCTCCTTGGCAGCTTCGATAGCGTCGACGGCGTCGGCGACAGAGTTGAGCGAGAGCAGGGTCTCGTCATCGATCTCGAGGTTGAACTCGTCCTCGATAGCCGTAACCAGCTGCAGGCGCTCGAGCGAGTTGGCATCGAGGTCGTCAAAGGTGGTCTCCTCGCTAATTTCGGCAACATCGACGCCCAGAACGTCAGCAGCGACCTCGGCGATCTTGTCGAAGATTTCGGAGCGGTCCATAGCGCTTCCTCTCATAGTGCATGAATACAAAAAGAATGGTACCGCCCGGGCGGTACCAAGACACGGTTCTGATTCTACCCCACGACGTGCACCGCGAAGCACATAACAGCGCTCTAACTCGCTCTTATAAAACGATACCGTCCATAGAGTTGGCGACATTCTCGACCAGCCCGGCGCGCACGGCTTCGGCCGCCGCGAGCGTACCGTTTTTGACAGCCTCGACCGAGGTGGCACCATGGCCGATCAGGACCACGCCGCGCAGGCCCAAAAGAATCGCGCCGCCCTTGGCGTCGCCCGAAAGTTTGGCTTTAATCTCGCGCATCTGCTTTTTGATGAGCAGCGCGGCAATCTTGGTGCCGAGCGAAGACATAAAGACACCCTTGAGCTCCTGCAGCAAAAACTTGGCAGCGCCCTCGGTGGCCTTGAGCGCAATATTGCCCGACATACCATCGGCAACGACGACATCGAAGTTGCCTGAGGTGAGGTCGGTGCCCTCGCAGTTACCAACAAAGCCGGGAACGGCGGCCTTCATAGCAGGGAAACAGGCCTTGGTAAAGTTAGAACCCTTCTCGTCCTCGGTGCCGTTGGCAAGCAGGCCCACGCGAGGATGCTCGATGCCCAGGACGACGCGGGCATAGGCGCTGCCCATCTGGGCAAAACGCACCATATCGTCAACCTCGACATCGGGGTTGGCACCCATGTCGCACAGCACCGTCAGACCGCCGGCGCGATTGGGCAGCGCATTGGTCAGACAGGGGCGCACCGGCTGCTTCTTGCCTTCGGCCTGATACCTAAACGGCGTCACGTAGGCGGTGGCAGCGGCGGTCATGGCACCGGTCGAGCCGGCGGAGAAGAACGCATCCGCGTTGCCCTTCTTAATGGCGCGGCAAGAAAGCACGATCGACGACTTACGCTTGGTCATCACGGCGCGAATGGGATCGTCATCCATGGCGATAACGTCAGGTGCCTCAAGGGCCTCAACACGTGCATGGGAAGCTGCAAAGGGATTGACGATTTCGGCCGGGCCAGCCGCCAAGACCTCGATATCGGGATCGGCGGCAAGCGCAGCCTCGATACCATCGAGAACAACCTGAGGTTTCTCGTCTCCGCCCACAACGTCTACACAAACGCGAACGTTACTCATATACATGCTCCTTATACAAAAATGGCCGACTCATTGAGCCGGCCATTGTGGTTCCATTTGGAACGGCATCGCATCCAGAGTATACCGTTACTCGGTAACGATAACCTCGCGGTCCTTGTAGAAACCGCAGCTGGGGCACACGTGGTGCGGAAGCTTGACAGCGCCGCAACGGGGGCACGTGGACTGAGCCGCAGCCGAGATCTTCATGTTGGCGGAACGACGGGTGTGAGTGCGGATACGACCCTGCTTTTGTTTAGGTACGGGCATAGTGACCTTCCTTATGAACTATCCAGTGTGGCGATTACGCGCAAGTAGCGATACTACCACAGTTTTACTCATCAAGCTTGAGATTCTTCAATGCTGCAAATGGATTTTCCGTGGCAGCGGCCCATTCCGCCTCTGCCTGGGCGGCGCAATCGCATTGCTCGACGTTGAGATTGCAACCGCATGTGGGGCACAGACCACGGCAATCGGGCTTGCAGAGCACCACAAACGGCGTGTCCATAACGACCGCGTCATTGATGGGCTCGCCCAGATCGACGATGCGGTCCTCACCCAGGAGCTCGTAGCCGTCCTCGTAGGCCTCGGGATCCTCGGGCTCCTCAAAGAGGTAGAACTCCTCGATCTCGCCGGCGATATCAAACGAGGCGGGCTCCAGGCAACGGTCGCACTCGCCGGTGGCGTGCGCGCGGACCATGCCCGTGAGCAAGACACCGGTACCGGCATTGGTAAAGACAACGTCGTAGTCGATGCCGTCCTGAAGCTGGTACTCCTTCTCGCCCACCGTGTAGGTGGCGACATCGACCTTACCGGTCAGCGGATACGAATCTCCAGGAAACTCGAGCTGCTCGGAAAGATCGACGGTAACGCTCGGAAACTCAGCCATTACCACTGACCATTCTGTTGGGCGGCACCCTCGTTGAGCTGCTGACGGCAACGGGTAACGGTGCCAGTCAGGCTCTTGAGGTTCTCCTCCAGGTGCGTAAAGACCTGCTCCGCGTAGTCCTCGGCAGCATAACGCGTCTCGCGCTCGTACTGTTGGGCACGATCGCGGATGTCGTCGGCCTGCTGCTGCGCAAGGCGGACGATCTCCTGCTCACCGGCAATGGTGAGGGCCTGCTGCTGAGCGTCGGCGATGATGGAATCAGCCTGAGCGGCGGCGGAAGCCATAAGCTCCTCGCGCTCCTTAAGGATACGGCGGGATTTCTGCCACTCCTCGGGATAGCTCATGCGGATCTCGTCGAGGATATTGAAGAACACGTCGGCGTCGATGACCTTGAACTGAGCGTTCTTGCCGAAAGGCGGCTTGGCTTCCTCGATCAGCCCTTCGAGCTCATCGACCAAGCTGACGATCCTATCGCCAGGAAAATTCTCGCCCGGCATCCGGTCTCCTTTCATAGGTAACTTATCATCGTGCTAGTTTACCACATGCCACCAGGCAATAAAAAACGTCACGAAAAGCGATGTCTGAGCGCTTCGACCACGTTGGGCGGCACAAACGTCGATACATCGCTGCCGAGCGAGGCGATCTGGCGAACGACCGAGCTCGAGATGTAACCGTACTGCGGAGCACTCATGACAAAGATGGACTCCAGCTCGCTATCCAAGCGATAATTGAGGTCGGCCTGCTGCAGCTCATACTCAAAGTCGGTCATGGCGCGCAGGCCCTTGACCACGGCCCCCGCCCCCTGCTCACGAGCGAAGTCGACCAAGAGGCCGGTAAAGGGCAGGACTTCGACGCCGTCGATATTACCGAGCGCCTCGCGGGCCAGCGCCACGCGCTCATCGAGCATAAACGTGGTGCCCACACCGTTTTTACCCTGCGACTCTGCAACAGCGACGATCACACTGGGAAAGATGCGGCGGGCGCGGCGGATCACATCGATATGGCCAAACGTGATGGGATCGAAGGTGCCCGGGACGATCACGCGGTTGATGGTGTCATTCATGGGCGTCCTCCTGAAACGTCGTGGCATCGTTGTTATCGGCATCGGTGACGGCACTATCGTCCTCACCGTCGTCATCGCCGACCCAACGAAGCAGGTCGACCGAGGTAATGCCGTAGCGCTTCTCACGTACAGTCTCAAAGCCTGCCGGATGCGCGCCCGCATCGGCGGAGGCATGCTCAAACAGGGCATAAGCGCCAGGCGCAAGCAGACCCTGCTGAGCCAGATTCTGCAGCAGTTCCTCGACCGGCTCGGCGCCAAAAGCATACGGCGGGTCGAGCAGGACCAGATCAAAGGGGCCGCCCGGCACACGACCGCGCGAGGCACTCATCAGCATGTCGCCCGTTACCACGCGCCAACGCGCACGGTCACGGCAGAGCGACTCGATATTCTTGGTAATGAGCCGCGCGGCGTTGCGATCGATCTCAAACGTCGTGAGCGAGCGGGCCCCACGAGAGAGCATCTCGATACCTAGGGCACCGGAGCCGCCAAAGGCGTCCAGCACACGGACCTCGTCCAGATCGAAATCGAATGCCGACATGACCATAGATGCGCACGCCTCGCGCACGCGATCAGTCGTGGGGCGGGTGACATCGCGACCACGGGGCTCCTCGATCTTACGACCGCGCCATTCGCCGCCGATGATTCTCATCCTCCGCTGACCTCCTTAAAGATATGTCGATAACGCATGGCGACCGCGTCGCGCAAGGGACGCGTCGCCACAGAGTCAAGGTTGCAAGCATACCGCAAGAGCTCGACCGCGTCCAAATGGGCCCATTCGATAAGGTCCTCATCGGCGTCCAGGTCGACAAAGCGCAGGGTCACACCACCATGCTGACGATAACCCAGGATCTCGCCTTCATGGCGCAGGCGCAGGTCCATCTGGGCGAGCGTAAAGCCGTCCGAGGTCTTTTCGAGCGACTGGAGACGGTCTTGTGCCGCCGATGCGCCGCCGTTGCCCTTGGAGTGCGTCATGACCAGGCACGTGCCCGACACGCTGCCACGGCCCACGCGACCGCGCAGCTGGTGCAGGGCAGCCAAACCAAAGCGCTCACCGTTCTCGATAACCATGACGGTGGCATTGGGCACGTCGACGCCCACCTCGACCACCGTAGTCGAAACGAGCACGTCAATCTCGCCACGCTTGAAGGCATCGATGACCCGATCCTTCTCCCCCGCCGGCATACGGCCGTGAAGGCGCTCGACGGTAAGCCCCGGCAACGCAAGACGCAGTCGGTCGAGCTCGGTTGCCGTATCGTGAAGCGGCACGGGGACCGTCACGCGGCCCTCCTCGTCGCGGGCGATACCGGGTACGTCCTCCAACTCATCGGCCGAATCGCTCGGCTCCACGAGCGGGCAAATCACGTAGGCCTGCTGACCCTTTTCATGCGCCTCGCGAATGGCGCCATAGGCGAGGTCGCGGCTCGACTCGGTGAGCACGCGCGTGGTCACACCGGCACCCGGAACAGGCCGGTGGCGGATGATGCTCGTATCCAGATCGCCGTAGACCGAAAGCGCCAGCGTACGCGGGATGGGCGTTGCCGTCATAACGAGCAGATCGGCACCGGGGCCCTTCGCGCGCAGAGCGTTGCGCTGGCCCACACCAAAGCGGTGCTGCTCATCGATGACCACGAGCGATAGATGCTTGAACGCAACGTTATCCGAAAGCACCGCGTGGGTGCCAAAGAGCACATTAAGCTCGCCCGATTTCAGCTGTGCATGGATGCGCTCGCGCTCTGCAGCCGGCGTGGCACCCGTCAGAAGCGCCCAGGACATGCCGGCCTGTGAGAGCAGAGGGCCGGTCTTATCGGCATATTGGCGCGCCAGCACGCCCGTGGGCGCCATAACGCAGGCCTGCGTGCCGCTATCGGCAGCCACAGCCAGTGCGCAGGCGGCAACGGCGGTCTTACCGGTACCGACATCACCCAACAGCAGGCGGTTCATCACACGCCCGTCATCGCACATATCGCGCAGGATATCCTGGAACGCGGCCTCCTGCTCGTCGCTCAGCGAAAACGGCAGGGCTTGCTTGAGCGCGGCCAGGTGCTCGCCCGCGGTGTGGGCATAGGGCACCACATCGACCAGGCCGCCGTCGTTGCGCAGACGCAACGCCAGCTGCAGGTAGAGGCACTCCTCGTAGGCCAGGCGACGACGCGCGATGTCGCGCTCTGCCATACTCGATGGAAAATGGATTGAGCGCAACGCGCGGGCATTGCTCATGAGCTTCCGCTTTGCTCGCAGCGGCGCGGGAATCGGATCGAACGGATTGCCGACGACCTCGAGCGCGCCGCTTACGATGCGGCGCATCCACGCCTGGCTCACGCCATCACTCACGTAATGGACCGGCAGGATGGTGCCTGCGGCACGCCCGTCCTCGAGCTTTTCAAAGTGCGGCGAGGCCATCTGCTTAAAGCCGTAGGCAAACTCGACCTTGCCCATCACGGCCAGGCGGTCGCCCTGCTTAAGCTG